>JAKAXP010000063.1 GCA_021816545.1 Bacteroidota bacterium | reverse complement strand
AAGCGAATCCTCTTTGAATCGATGATGCACTTCTTGATCACCTGGAAGATTGCTTCATCTCTTTTTACTCCCATGTCAATCAGTTTGTTGACCTCAATGGCGAAGGCCTTGAGCTGCCTGGTAACGGCAGCGTTGAGCACTATCATTGCCGAGCTGCAGTTGGCTGAAGAGCCCACTGCCCTGAACTCAAACCTGTTGCCTGTGAAGGCAAACGGCGAGGTACGGTTCCGGTCGGTGTTGTCGAGGAAGATGCCGGGTATCTTGCCTATCCCGAGCTTGATCTCTGTTTTCTCCTGCGGGGTCATCTTCTTGTCCTTGACCTTGCTGGCGATTCCGTCAAGTATCTCAGAGAGATAGCTGCCGAGGAAAACTGATATGATTGAAGGCGGGGCCTCATGGCCGCCAAGCCTGTAGGAGTTGTTCTCATTTGTCACGCTGGCGCGAAGCAGTTCCTGGTTGTCATTCACTGCCTTGACGACGTTGACAAGGAAAGTCAGGAACTGCATGTTGGTCTTGGGATTCTTGCCGGGAGAAAGGAGGTTGACTCCGGTGTCAGTCATCATCGACCAGTTGTTGTGCTTGCCTGAACCGTTAACCTCGGCAAAGGGCTTCTCATGGAAGAGCACGCGGAACTTGTGCTTCCTCGCCACCCGGCGCATCACATCCATTATCAGCTGGTTATGATCAACAGCGAGGTTGGCCTCCTCAAATACCGGTGCGCACTCGAACTGATTCGGAGCCACCTCATTATGGCGGGTCTTTACAGGAATGCCAAGCTTGTATGCTTCATATTCGAACTCCTTCATGAATGCCTTGACCCTGTCAGGGATTGATCCGAAATAGTGGTCTGAAAGCTGCTGGTCCTTTGATGAAGGGTGCCCCATCAGGGTACGGTCAGCCAGCATAAGGTCAGGACGGGCATAGTACAGGGCTTCATCTATAAGAAAGTATTCCTGTTCCCACCCCAGTGTTGCTATTACCTTTTTCACATCCTTGTCGAACAGGTGGCATACCTCCAGTGCAGCCTTGTCCAGTGCAGCCAGAGACCTGAGAAGAGGTGTCTTGTAGTCAAGCGCCTCCCCCGTGTATGACACGAAAACGGTCGGGATACAGAGGGTGTTCCCCACGATGAATGCCGGTGAGGAGACGTCCCATGCAGTATATCCTCGGGCTTCGAAGGTATTTCTTATACCTCCGCTGGGGAAGCTGGACGCATCAGGTTCCTGCTGAACAAGTACCTCTCCTGAGAAGATCTCGATGATTGACCCCATCTCGCCACGGCCGACAAATGCGTCATGTTTCTCCGCCGTTGCATCGGTGAGAGGGTGGAACCAGTGGGTGAAATGGGTAACTCCGTGTTCCATCGCCCAGGCCTGCATCCCCGTTGCAACCTGGTCAGCAATCTGACGGCTTATCTGAGTACCCTCTTCAATTGCGGTTATCACCGCTTTATAAGCCTCGCGGCTCAGAAAACGCTCCATCTTACGCTTATCGAAGACATTATCTGAGAAATAGACGGAAACCGGCTCTGCCGGAATGGTGACTTCAACAGGCTCCCTGCTGAACAGTTCCTTCAATGCACTGAAACGTAACTCTGCCATGATCTGATTTTTTGTCAAAAATAGATCATTTCAGAATACACCCCCTATTTTTGGAGATATTTTTTGATATTTTATGTATTTTTTGTTGACAACCCCCTCTTTTTTGGGGGTATATTCAGATATTTTATTCTTTTTTCATATCAGAACTGCATTCTGCACGGGCAAAAATCCCGTAAAGCGATTTCTCAAAATCAACAGCCACCACCTTGTACTCGGGAGTGAGCGTGAACTCATCGCCTATGCCACTTGTAAGGAAGTTGATTGCAGCCTCCGGGAAGTGAAATGTGGTGTAGATCACCCCAGGCTTGACGACATCGGTCACCTTTACCTTCATGGTTGTTATGCCGCGTGCGGAGAAGATCCGTGCATAATCACCGCTGACAAGACCTTTGGCCTCGGCATCCGCAGGGTGTACAAACAGTATGTCCTCCGTCACGAGCTCGGCATTGGGTGTACGGCGGGTCATTGTACCGCTGTTGTAATGTTCCAGCAGCCTCCCGGTGGTGAGGATATACGGGAAGCGTGAGGCATTCTCATCAAGTTCGGGAGAGATGTCATAGTCCCATGAATGGAACCGTCCCCTGCCCCTCTTGAATGTTTCGGTATGCAGTATTTTAGTATCTGTACCATCCTCCTTTACCGGCCACTGCTTGCCGCTGTGGCCAAGCTCATCCCACTTCACCCCCTTGAAGAATGGCACTATGCCTGCTATCTCCCTGAGCATTGTATCGGCAGAATATACCTCCTGGGGATAACCCATCCTGTTCATCATGTCAACAACTATCTGCCCGTCGGGTTTGGTTCCTTCAAGCGGTTCCACCACCCTCTGAACCTTCTGTATCCTTCGTTCCCCGTTTGTGAATGTTCCCTCCTTCTCAAGGAATGACGATGCCGGGAAGATCACATCTGCAATGCGTGCCGTCTCGGTCATGAACAGTTCCTGCACTACGAGCAGGTCAAGGCCCTGCAAAGAGCTCCTTACATGGCAGGTGTTGGGATCGGTTTGCAGAATATCCTCTCCCATTATCCACAGGGCCTTCAGGTCTCCCCTTCCGGCGGCCACGAACATCTCGGGAATGCGATACCCGACCTTTGTCGGGTGTTCCGCCCCGTAATAGGCGTTGTAGAGTGCAATGTTTTCCGGGTTTGTGACATCAAGATAACCGGCACCCTGATGAGGCTGTATCCCCATGTCGGCAGCACCCTGGACGTTGTTCTGCCCGCGGAGGGGATTGACACCGGTGCCCGGCCTCCCTATGTTACCTGTCATCATGGCAATATTCGATATGAGCGTTATCGCCTTTGTTGCCTGCCAGTGTTCGGTGACACCAAGCCCGTGGAACTCCATGGCTGACCCGGCAGACCCGTACTCAATGGCTGCTGCCCTGACCTTCCCGCGGTCAACGCCACATATCCTCTCAAGCTCATCAACATCAAGATTCTCAAGATACTTCCTGAAGCTCTCCCACCCTTCGGTCCTGCCCGAAATGAACTCCTCATCAATCAGCCCTTCCGTCAGCAGGTAGCGGGCAAAGAGATTCAGCACCGCAACATTTGTCCCGGGATTGATCTGAAGATGGTGTTTTGCCAGCCTGGCTATCTCGATCTTCAGGGGGTCAATCACAATAAGCGGTGTACCTGATTCCACCACTGACCTGATGCGGGCACCTGTAACCGGGTGCGCAGATGATGGATTTGCTCCTATAATAAGTATACACCCCGTCCTGTATATCTCATCCACGGAGTTTGTTGCCGCTCCCGTGCCATATGCCCACTGCATCCCCATTGCCGTCGGGGCATGGCATACTCTTGCACAACCGTCGATGTTGTTGGTGCCGATGACGATCCTGAAGAACTTCTGCATGAGGTAGTTCTCCTCGTTTGTGCACCTGGCGGAGGAGATGCCTGCCAGTGCGTCGGGGCCGAACTGTTCCTTTATTTCGCGGAACCGCCTTGCAGTATAGTCATATGCTTCATCCCATGACACCTCTGTCAGCTTGCCGTTTTTACGCACCATAGGCGAGCGGAGCCTTTCGGGATGGTTGTAGAACTCAAAGGCATACCTGCCCTTGACGCATGTATGACCTCTGTTTGTGGCGCCGTCTAGCGGAGCCTCTATACCCCTCACCCTGCCGTCAACTACTTTCACGTCGAGGTTGCAGCCAACACCGCAATAGGTGCAGGTTGTACGAACGATACTGTCGGCCTTGAGGGTTTTAACCGAGTAGCGGTCAGTAAGTGCATTGGTGGGACATGTCTGAACGCATGCACCGCATGATACGCATTGTGAGTCACGGAACGACTGGTCAAATCCCTTGATGATTTTGCTTGCGTCGCCGCGGCCGCGGATACCCAGGACGTGCTCAGTCTGAAGCTCATCGCAGGCCCTCACGCAGCGGTAGCATTTGATGCACTCGGTCAGGTCTGACCACACATAAGGGCGGCTTCTGTCCTTCTCATGAACAGTCACTTTCCGGTGATAGCGCACTTCCGGCGATCCTGCCGCAGCCACGACAGCCTGGAACTCGGTGGGCAACATCCCCGGTTCCGGGGTGAGCTTTTCCGGAGGATACTCCGAAAGCACAAGCTCCAGGATGTTTTTGCGCAGCCTCTTTATCTTCTCTGTGGACGGATACACGTAGTAACCCGGTGCTACAGGGGTGTGGCATGAGGCCATCACCCTTCCGGGGCCATTCTCCTTCAGCGCCACCTCCACGGAACAGATACGGCATGAGCCATAGTTTTCAAGGTTATCTGCCTGGCAGAGTGTTGGTATTACATCGCGCCCTGAGTGCTTCCTGACAAACTGGAGTATAGTTTCTCCTGCCTCAATGGCAAAGGGATTGTTGTCTATGTAAGCTATCTTCTCCATGGTCATGCCTCCTTTGATGTGAAGTACTCATTAAGTTCTTCGCCAAAATACTGAAGTGCGTTTTTCACCGGCAGCGGAAGTCCGCCTCCCAGTGCACAAAGCGAGCCGAGCTGCATCGTCTCAAGCAGGTCATCAAACAGCTGCCGGTCAATTTTCTCCTTGTTCCCGGTTGCGCCGGAGAGCAGCTCATAGCCCCTGGCTGAGCCGAGCCTGCAGGGGAAGCACTTGCCGCACGACTCCTTCTTCGTGAATTCAAACAGATGTTCAAGCAGCTTTATTACAGGAAAATCTTCCGGTACCGACACTATACCTGCGTGTCCCAGGAGGAAGCCCTCACGGGCGAAGGACTCAAAGTCGAGGGTCAGATCATCGATCCTTGATGCCGGAACCAGCCCTCCAAGCGGCCCTCCCACCTGGAAGGCCTTCACCGGGTACCGGCTCCCTCCGCCAAGCTCATCAATTACGGTTCTCATGGGTGTCCCCATCTTTACCTCCAGCAGTCCGGGTTTCCTGAAGGCCCCGTCAAGTGAGACGAGCTTTGTCCCGGGTGATTTTTCAGTACCCATTGCAGCCCAGGCTTCGCCACCTTCTTCAAGGATGAAATGTATGTTGGCGAAGGTTTCGACGTTGCTGAGCACGGTAGGTCTCCCGAAGAGACCGTACACCGCCGGGAAGGGCGGGCGTGTGCGTACCTCCGGCCGCAGTCCCTCGATGGAGTTGAGCAGGGAAGTCTCCTCCCCGCAAATATAGGCTCCTGACCCTTCAACCACATGGAACCGGAAGCGGGTGACAGCATCACCATCACTGCCTGCTGCAATCCCTGCATCTTCAAGGTGAGTTACTGCCTCACGCACTTTCTTCACCGCCAGGGGATATTCCCCCCTTATATATACCACGCCGGTATCAGCCCCGGTGATCAGTCCGGTCATCAGCATCCCAAAGAGGACCGCATGCGGGCGTTCCTCGAGCAACCACTTGTCTGAGAAGGCTCCCGGGTCACCCTCGTCGCCGTTGCAGACAACATATTTTTTGTCAGACCCGGCTTCGCGCGATGAGCGCACCTTGACATGAAACGGGAAACCGGCACCGCCCCTTCCGCGGAGACCGGAAGCCTCCAGTTGCTTAAGTGCGCCTTCAGGCTCCCCGAGCCATTTCCGGGCAAGGGAATAATACTCACTTATATCGCCGGTAGGGGTAAGAAGCGCTGGCATTTCGGCATTGGAACTTACCCTCAGTGCCGAAGCATCGCCATCACCGCCGCACAGCCGTATCTCCCCGTTCACAAGAAAGGCATTGTTCGAATGACAGTGCCCCAGGCATGTCATTACACCAATTTCATCCGGTTTGTATTTTTCCAGAAGCGTTCGCCTGACCTCTTCAGTCCTGCCTGATGTAAGACAAGCGGTGCCGTCGCACATGAAAACCTTCTTCCCGGCGTGAGCCGGCTGCAGAAAATCGTAGAAGGAGCTTGAGCTAAGCACAGCTGCACCGCCGGTCATGAACTCATCAGCAACAGTCATAAGCTTCTCATCACCAGCGTGATCCTCGTTGTGAGAGGCCCCTGCGATACTGTCATACAAGCTGTTTGTCAGGCCTCTTCGCGCAGAGAGGCCCCTCAGATTCCTGGACATATCCAATCAGTTTTTACTTTTCCAATATATTAACTTACTGCCCGATATAATGGAAAAATGAGAATTATCATATTTCCGGGAAGTTAAATAAAATGAGAAGATGGCGCATCCTTTTGTTTAACTGAATTTTGTTATATTTGTCGCCTGTATTTTTCAAGGAATAAATTCATTATTTAATTGGTATTCAAATGGCAATACTTCAGAACCTGAGAGATAAGGCGGGACCGCTGGTAGCAATTGTGATCGGGCTTTCCCTGCTCCTCTTTGTAGTGAGTGATTTTTTCGGCAACAACACCGCCCAGCGCCGCAGGGCAGACAAATACTATCAGCTTGCCCAGATTGACGGGGAAGATGTATCATACCAGGACTTCGAGGCCCGGGTTCAGGATCTTGTGGAGATCTACAAGATGTCCGGAACTTCTGAAGTTAACGAGGATATGATGCTGAGCCTCAGGGAACAGGTATGGCAGCAGTTGCTTTCAGAGAGGCTGATGGGCAAGACTTACAAGCAGACCGGACTAGGTGTCAGCCCCGAGGAGGTGGAGATGCTTGTCTTCGGTGACAATCCTCATCCCATAGTCAGGCAGCTCTTTACCGACCCCAATACCGGCGCATTCAATTCATCATTCCTGGTTAACTTCCTGAAGGCCACGGAAACCGATGAGGCAACAAAAAAATACTGGCTGTTCTTTGAGGATCAGATAATCAATGACAGGCTGAACACCAAGCTGGTGAACCTTATGTCAAAGGGTCTCTATGTGACCGGCAAGCAGTCGGAGTTTGAAAACGGCCTCAATGCAAACACCGTCAATTTTACCTACATGGTGCGCAACTATGCTGCAATTCCCGACAGCCTTGTGAAAGTCACCTCCGAAGAGATAAGGAGCTACTATGACAAGCACAAGGACAGCTTCAAGCGTGGCGCCACGAGGGATATGGAGTATATTGCATTTGACGTTGCCCCCTCCGAGTCAGATATGAAAGAGACTGAGACATGGGCCAATAATGAGAAGGAGCACTTTGCTGCTGCCACTGACCTTGTGCAGTACATAAACCTGACCGCAGATACACGTCACACCGGTTTCTACAAGACTCTGGCCGAGCTTCCCGAGACGCTTCGTCCCCTGGCAGAGTCAGGTGACAGGTCTGCAGTTGCCGGCCCCTATCTTGAGGACGGCACCTACAAGCTTGCACGCATAATAGATATAGCCGAGCGTCCTGATTCAGTCAGGGCAGCTCATATCCTGCTCTCACCCAACGCCACCAGGACCCTGGCCCAGGCAAGAAAAGAGGCTGACAGCCTCATTGCCCTCGTCAGATCAGGTATTGACTTCAACGCACTGGCCATGGCAAACTCTGATGATCAGGGTTCAGCACAGGTGGGTGGTGACCTGGGCTGGTTCAGCGAAGGGATGATGATCACCCCTTTCAACGATGCCTGCTTCACCAACAACAAGGGAGACATTGTGACAGCCGAGACAACCTACGGAATTCATGTGATCAAAATACTCGATCAGAGCCGCAAGGTCAGGAAATATGACATAGGGATAGTTGACCGCCAGGTAATCCCCAGCAATGCGACAACACAGCGCATCTACTCGGAGGCATCACAGTTTGCCGGCAGCAATGACACATATGAGAAATTCAATAAGGCAGTGGCCGAGGGTAACCTCAACAAGAAGCTGGCGCTGAACATTACCCCCGATCAGAAGGAACTCCCGGGGCTGACACAGTCAAGAGGACTTGTTATGGCTCTCTTCCAGAACAGCAAGGCTGGCAGCATAGTGCTCGACAACAGCAGCCAGGCCGTCTTTGAGCTTCCTGACATGTATGTGGTTGCATACTGCAGCAGGGTGCAGGAAGAGGGGATTGCCCCGGTTGAAGATGTGGCATCTGACATCAGGTTTATCCTTGCAAAGGAGAAAAAGGGTGAAATCATCGCTGCGGAAATGAAGAAACTGGAAGCTGAAGGGAAGAACATCAATGACATTGCAGCTCATTACAATACAAATGTACAGGATGCAAGCGGCATCAACTTCAGGTCATACTCGATTCCCGGCGCCGGGATAGAGCCCGCCCTGATATCGGCAGCATCGGCATCCGAACCCGGAAAGCTCTCAAAGCCGGTTGAAGGTAACAACGGCGTATACCTGTTCGTGGTCAGTGATGCCACCCCGGTTGTGGCTGAAGACCTGGCAATGGTTAAGGAAAGAATGAATTCAGGTTACCAGATCAGGGCTTCATACGAAGCATACCAGGCCATCCGCGACAAGAAGGAGGTCAAGGACATGAGATACAAATTCTACTAGGATAGGCACAACCTGATCACAGGCAGAAAACTGTATAAGGATAAGGTAACGACAGGTCTGAGACCTGTCGTTACTGTTTATGTACATGATCCTCTGGATCTGATGGCAGCGGCAGGTCTGAGACCTGCCGTTACTGTTATATATACCTTGTCTTCAGGATCTGACAGGGAAGTTCCTATCCTTTACGGTGTTTCAGCCGGCGTGCCACTTCCTCCTCGTCCTGATCCTTCGAGAGTGCACTCACAAACCCGGCAGGGAGATTGTAAACATCAAGCATTATCAGCCCGTCAAGACAGTTATTAAAATCGGGATCGACATTGAAGCCTATTATTCGGGCGTTGACCTCAAGATATTTCTTAAGCAGGACCGGAATACGATAGCCATTGTCAACGTCGCTGACAACCTTTTCAACCTTGTTTATATCCCTCTCGGCAGATGAGATTATTATCTCACTGTCGATGCGCGGGTCTGTCTGCGGGCTGAACTTCTTTCTTGGCCTGATATACCTGGCCATGTCACGGTCATAGAAATTGTTCCTGACGAACTCCACGATCAGCGACTTGGAAAACTCAGAGAACTCGTTACTGATACTTACAGGTCCTATCAGGTAGCGGTATTCCGTGTTCTGAAGCAGAACGGTCAGAAGCCCTTTCCACAGCAGGAAGAGAGGCATCGCCTTTTTCTGGTACTCCTGTACAACAAATGATCTGCCCAGCTCAAGTGACTCCGCCAGGACAGGTTCGAATGATTTACGTATTCTGAACAGGGAACTGATATAAAAGCCCTTGACACCGTACTGGTTTATGATCTCCCTTCCTTTTCCAATGCGGTATGCGCCAACCAGGGCTCCGGCAGCCTCATCCCACACAATCAGGTGATGGTAGTAAAAATCATATTCGTCGATGTCAGTAGACCTGTTGGTCCCTTCGCCCACTGCCCTGAAGGTGATCTCCCTCATGCGCCCTATTTCCCTTATCAGGTTCGGTATATTCCTTGTTGGAGCAAAGAGGACGATAAAGTTTCCGGTGGTGAACAGCTCGCCGGAATGTCTTATGGCCTGTATCTCTGCTGCCAGCGTTGCCCTGTCAACAGGGGGTTCTATAGGTTCCAGGCGCCGGCTCCGGCGTGAGGAGAACCCCGGAAAGAATGGCTTTGCCTCGAGGGTTGATCCCAGGGAATAGGTACGAGCCCTGAGATACCTCGCGTAACGTGCTGTATCGCTAAAACCTGCCTGCTCAGCAACGGAGAGGGCCCGGCCGATGCGTACCCTGATGACCTTATTACGCTTGTTTATAAACTCCGTTCCCAGCTTTGCCGTGCTGAGCAAAGGATGGATACGGCCGAGGATATGAAACCACCTGGAATTGGTTCCGTGAAAATAAACGGGTATGACCGGCACTTCAGCCATTCTTACCTCGCGCAGAAGAGACTCCTGCCATTCCCTGTCTGTTATCAGTCCTGATTCAGCCTGGTAAGTGGATACCTCACCTGCGGGAAAGAGAGCCAGTCCGTGACCCTCCCCTAAATGTTTCAGAGCTTCCTCCAGCCCTTTCCAGGAGATTTTGCCGTCATGGCCGTTATCCTCAGTATCGGCTGGAACAACAAGATCTTTCAATGGATCTATCTTCTGCAGAAGGAAATTTGCCATAACCTTAATATCAGGCCGTCGGCGCGCAAGGATCTTCAGCAGTATAAGTGCGTCAATTCCCCCGAAAGGGTGATTTGAGACTGTAATGAAGGGACCTGTTGCGGGTATGTTCTCAAGGTCCTTCTCCGGCATATCATACCTTATATCAAGATGCTCCAGGATGGAGTTGATAAAGACGGCAGGATCATTGTCATAGCTGTTTGCATAGACCCTGTTCAGCCTGTTGTAACGGAAGATCTGCATCAGGGCCCGGGCTATCACAACCCCGCCCGGCAGGTCAAGATTGGCGGCCCTGGCCAGCTCCCTTGAGGTCAGTAGTTTCATAAGCTGCTTTTTCAATTATCAGGGGAAGTGCATCTTCCCATCCCAACGGCATTATATGAACGCCGCTCACCCCCTTTTTTGCCTTGAGCTTTACCAGCGTCTCTGCAGTAACAGAAATGCTCTCCTGCGCAAAACGGTCGCCGGCATCGGCCAGTCTCTTCATCACCCTCTCCGGCACTGTCACCCCCGGTATTCTGTCATTGAGGTAGCGTGCGAGAGATAGTGACTTCAGCGGGCTGATACCCACAAGTATATATACCCTGTCAAGAAGTCCCTCCTTATCAAGCTGCTCCAGCCACGGATCAAGACGGTCAGGGTCAAACACCAGGTTTGTCTGAAGGAACTGTGCACCGGCAGTGATCTTTTTCCTGTCACGGATGACCTGTAGTTCCGGATCCTGTGCGAATGGTGACGCTGCAGCACCCAGGAAGAGCTGCGGCCTGTTCTTTATCTCCCTGCCGTCAAGGTAGATCCCTTCATCGCGCATCCTTCTCAGAATCCAGAGCATCTGCACCGAGTCGACATCTATGATGTTCATGTTGCTGCGGGGTGCGGGGCCGACCCGGGGGCTGTCGCCCGAGAGGCAGAGTATGTTGTGCACGCCGAGGGCGTTGGCGCCGATGGCCTGTGACTGCAGGCTGTTGCGGTTGTTATCGCGGGCTGAGATCTGCATCACCGGGTCGGCCCCGAGTGAGGCCGCCACGACTGAGCATGCCGCGCTTGACATCCGCGGTACTGCTGATGATCCGAGA
>JAKAXP010000062.1 GCA_021816545.1 Bacteroidota bacterium | reverse complement strand
AGTGCCGCCAGGCCCGCATTAATAATATTCATAGTCGTGGCGCTCTTCTTCTTCGTGCTGTTCAGGGTGCTTGCTACAGAACGCCGCCAGATATTCAGGAGGGAGGATGATGCTACGGACTGAACGGCTCTGCAAGAGGCTCGACTCATTTTTCCTGCAGGATATCTCACTGGAGGTAGCCAGGGGCGATTACTATGTACTCCTCGGCCGTTCAGGTGCAGGTAAGACACAGCTCCTTGAGCTCATCTGCGGCCTTACACCTCCTGACAAGGGAAAAATATTCCTTGAGGGAGAAGAGATAACCCGCAAGCGTGTACAGGACCGCGGCATCGGGCTGGTATTCCAGGACCTGGCCCTCTTCCCGCATTTCTCGGTGAAGGATAACATCATGTATCCTCTTAAGATAATGAAGCTGCCGTTAAAGGAGAGGATTGAAAAGGTTCAGCGCGCTGCGGAGGAGATGAACATAACAGACCTGCTGCTGCGAAAACCCGGGAACCTCTCGGGCGGGGAGAAGCAGAGGGTGGCCCTGGCACGGACACTGGTGACGGAGCCGAAGATCCTCCTCCTCGATGAGCCAATGGCATCTGTCGATGCCAGCCTCAAGGACAGCATAAGGAGGATGCTCCGTCGACTGAACAGGAACGGGCAGACGATAGTGCATGTCACTCACGACTTCGGTGAGGCTATAAGCCTTGCCAGCTGCGTGGGGGTGATGCACAACGGGCGGATAATCCAGGAAGGGACACCGGAAGAAGTATTCACCCACCCTGCAAACAGGTTCGTGGCAAGGTATGCCGGGATAAAGAACTTCTTCAGGGTGGTATTCATCAAATCATACAACAACTTCTCGTGCATCACAGACAACAGGACGAAGTTCAGGCTTCCGAAGGGGGATTATCCGTCATCCGGACTGCTGATTCTTGTCGCAGGTGAGGTTCTTCTTACCAGGCAGGGTGCTGCGGGCATGCAGATAAACAACATCCGCGGCGTAATAGAGGACATAGTTCCTTCACCCTCGGGATACGAAGTGACTGTCAACGCCGGGGATCACTTTTTTGCTGACATCACCCGTCGAGATGGATGAGCAGAAGTACATCACCGGGGAACCCGTTGTGGTTTCCTTCCGACCCGAATCGCTCAGGCTTGTCGGTGAGGGAGAAGAGAAAAAAGTATACTGAAAGGTTATGATAACATTTGAGGAAGCATACAGGATTGTGACGGAATCATCATTCCGCCTGGGTAAGGAGGTTGTGGGGCTGGCTGAGGCTGCAGGGCGTGCGCTGACACTGCCGGTCAAGAGTGACATGGACATGCCACCGTGGAACAAGAGTGCCGTGGACGGCTATGCCTGCCGGCATGCAGACCTCGGTCATGAGCTGACGGTACTGGAGACAATTGCCGCGGGTGCCATGCCTGAGAAAGAGGTGACATCCGGTACCTGCTCCCGCATCATGACAGGTGCAGCAGTGCCTGCCGGGGCAGATTATGTTTTCATGCTGGAAAACAGTGAAGAGTTGCCTGACGGTCGCGTCCGGTTCACCGGCAGGCCGGGCAATGACAACATCGCGAAGGCGGGAGAGGATATAATGAAGGACCAGACGGTACTGCGCGCCGGCCGTTACATCAGGCCGCAGGATATTGCCGTTCTGGCATCTGTCGGTGCCACACGGGTGACCGTGAGCTGCCGCCCGCACGTGGGTGTGATCAGTACAGGCAATGAGCTTGTTGAGCCCGACCACGTGCCGGCCGGGGCGCAGATACGCAACAGCAATTCATCACAGTTGTTGGCACAGATAGCCAGGTCAGGCGCCATAGGCAGATACTACGGCATAGCCCGCGATGAGGAGGAATCAATCACCGAACTGATGAAGAAAGCACTGGCGGAGAACGATGTACTCCTTATCTCGGGAGGGGTCTCGTTCGGCGATTTCGATCTGGTGCCTCAGGTGATGCGTTCGCTTGGGCTGAAGATACACTTTGACCAGGTGGCGATGCAGCCCGGCAAACCTCTTACATTCTGCACGGGAGAGAAGAAGGCTGTCTTCGGACTTCCCGGGAACCCCGTCTCCACATTCGTGCAGTTTGAGGTGATGGTCAGGGCCTTCCTTGACAGGATGGCCGGTGTGACCGAGCATGCCCCGGTACTGCAGATGCCGATTGCAGCCGACTATTCCCGCAAAAGGGCCGAGAGACTCTCATGGATACCGTGCACGATCACAGCGGCCGGTGAAGCGATGCCGGTTGAGTACCACGGATCGGCTCACATAACATCCCTTTCAGGTGCATGGGGAGTGATTACGGTCCCTCGCGGACAGAGCTGGATTCAGAAAGGAGAGACTGTAAGTGTTAGACAGATTTAACAGGCATATCAACTATCTGCGGATCTCTGTCACCGACAGGTGCAACCTGCGATGCCGGTACTGCATGCCCGAGGAGGGGGTTAAGCTCATCAGGCACCAGGATATCCTTACCTATGATGAGATCACAGCCTTCACCCGGGTGGCTGTAGCTGCCGGGATAAGCAAGGTACGCATCACCGGCGGTGAGCCCCTGGTGAGAAAGGGGGTGGCTGAACTGGTTCGGATGCTGGCGGCAATTGAAGGTATAACCGACCTGTCAATGACCACCAACGGAATATACCTTGCAGATTATGCCATGACCCTGGCCGATGCCGGGCTTATGAGGATCAATGTGAGCCTTGACACCCTTGACCCGGAGAAATACAGGCATGTGACCCGCGGCGGTGACCTGGCTGCCGTGCTGCACGGCATTGAGGCGGCACAGAAGGCAGGTCTTCGTCCTGTCAAGATAAACTGTGTCATCAAAAGCAACCCTGATGAGGAGGATGCCAGGGTTGTTGCTGACTACTGCATGCGGGAGGGACTGGAGGTTCGTTTTATAAGGCAGATGGACCTGGCATCAGGGACCTTTTCAGTGGTTCACGGCGGCACCGGAGGGCATTGTGCAAAATGCAACAGGCTCCGTCTTACCCCCGAGGGGATGCTCCGTCCGTGCCTCTTCAGCGACAGGGGTTTCAGCATACGCGAACTGGGAGCGGAGGAGGCTCTGCGACAGGCCCTGGAGGCAAAACCGGAAAGGGGAACGTCAAATCATGTGAATGGTTTTTATAATATAGGAGGATAGGAATATGGCAAAACTGACACACACCGACGAGAGCGGGAGGGCTCATATGGTATATACCGGAGAAAAACCGGTGCAGCACCGTATCGCTACAGCCTCAGGAAGGATCGATATGATGCCGGATACACTCAAACTGGTGGCTGACAATATGATGAAGAAGGGTGATGTCATTACAGTTGCTGAGATTGCCGGTATCAATGCTGCCAAGCAATGCGGAACACTCATACCGCTGTGTCATAACATCACCCTTGACCAGGTGAGGGTAAAGCTTGATCCGGACGAAATGGGAATAGCTGCAACCGCAACTGTCCGCTGCACCGGCAGAACAGGTGTGGAGATGGAAGCACTGACGGCTGTCAGCGTGGCGCTGCTGACCGTCTATGACATGTGCAAGGCGGTTGACAAAACAATGACAATTTCAGATATCAAACTGGTAAACAAGGAAAAACATGACATTGCCTGATAAATTCCGGGTACATGTGATCACCCTCAGCGACAGGGCTCACAGTGGCGCTTACGCCGATCTGAGCGGGCCGACGGTGGTCAAGTATGTGAAGTATGCGATGGCTGCCGCCGGCTGGCATTGTGAGATCAGGCAGAGCATCCTTCCTGATGATGCCGTGGCACTGCGTGCAGCCCTCATGGAGGCACCTGCAGCCGATCTTATAATCACCACCGGCGGCACCGGGATCGGTCCGCGTGACATAACCACCGATGTGGTGCGCCCGCTCCTGACGAAGGAGATGCCCGGGATCATGGAACAGATCAGGGTGAAGTATGGTACCAGGAATCCGAAGGCGCTGCTCAGTCGCGCCGTTGCCGGCGTCATCGGCAACACCCTCATCTATACCCTCCCCGGCTCAGTGAAGGCAGTTCATGAGTATATGGCGGAGATTGTCAAAATCCTTGAGCATACTTTCTATATGCTTTACGGGATTGATATACATGATAAAGGCAAGAGGCATTAGGCAAGAGAGGGCCAAGCGTAAAGAAATGACCCGGTGGGTCATTTCAGCGAAGGAGCCAGATTGCAGGGGAGGCAAGAGTGTTGACAAAATCTATTCAGCATCTGCATATTATGCAGTAGCTCAGACTACTGCCTACTGCCTATTGCCTGTTACCCGCCCGCGTATTCGCCAGTGTGATGCCGGTGAGCCGGTCATACCGGGTGGACGGATCACGGAAGTAGGTTAGCACCAGGTAGTCATTCTCGGTCTCCCAGTGGCTGCCTTCAAAATGGAATCCTTCAGGTGCCGGTGATCGGTCAGGGATAAAAACGTATTCATAATTATACCACCCCTGTTTCAGCAGGAGGGAGGCTTCATAACATCCCTTCACTGCATTCCATGACATCCGGTTTGCAGGAGAGTACTGCCAGTTGCAGAAGTCGCCCGCAAGATAAACAGCCCCTCCGCGTATTTCCTGGTATGCCGGCATTGTGAACCAGACCCAGACATAATCGGCCTCCCTGTCCGGATCATTGCTCTCTTCAATTGCAGCAACAAATTTACCGTTGAAGTCCTCGTTGAAAAAGTAAGGTTTGAATTCCCTGTCGTCAGACGGGACCAGAAAAGCATTGTAAACGCCGTTCACGAAGTCGATTGCCCTTACATTCTGCCTTGTCTGCCTTACAGTCTTGATGTCGAAGTACCTGAACTCATTTCCGCCGGGGAAAAGTGTCTTGTCTGACAGTGTGTTGTATTCAAGTCTTCCGCTGCCCACAAAGTCGGGCGTTAAGCCGGAATGAATCCTGTCGGCACGCCCGTTCTGCATCACGGTGATCGTCACCTGGCGGTAGGGGTCAGTCACAGGCAGGGAGCCTGTTGCCAGGGTAATCTCCGCCTGCTGATGTGTCTCTGTCGTTCCGGGTTTCATGGGTCTGCGGAAGACCACTGTTGCCGACGTGCTTCCTTCACTGATGTAAAAACGTCTGACCAGCAGAGGTTTCTCCGGGTCGTCAGCAGCCCAGATAGTGATCACATAGTTTCCTGATACCAGGAAGCGGACATCACTGTTGGGAAGGGAGAGGCGGTAATGTGTATAGTTTATCCTGGTGTTGAATGAAGGGGCAAAATCGGTCACCTGGTTCTCCTCGTAACCCTCGAGGTAATCACTTGTGAAAAGGTCGCTCCGGTTCCATTCGCGGTCACAGTGTGTAATACTGTACCAGAGGGTTGAACCGTCGCTGTCGATGATGTCAAAGCTGAGCATGAGCTGATCACCCGATCCCGGTTGAAGGAAGGGGTATGCCAGTTTCCATCCCTCTTTTTCAAAGGTGATGCTCTTCACGTTTTCAGCGGCATATTCAACAGAGGAAAATTCAGGCGCCGGGGAAGAATAAAGGTGATAAGGAAGACAGAATAATAGTAAACTTAATAGTTTTATCTTTGTTAATGGTTTCAGCATTGCCGGAAATTATTCAGGACTAAAATACAAATATCCTGCCGCTCTCTGAACAACACGCACGAAAAAGAGTTATGTGATAAATATGACCTTATTCTGTGAATAAATTAACAATATAGTATAATTGTCATCTAAAAGGAAAACAGATTCAGTTTAAGTATGTCAACACTGATCAGATTACGTAAAGGATTAAACATCAAGCTTGCAGGGAAAGCGGAGAAGATACTTCTTCCCGAGGTGGCCGTGACCCGGTACGGGGTCAGGTTTGCGGATTTTCCGGGGCTTGTTGCACGTCTGGAGGTACAGGAGGGAGACAGAGTCATGGCCGGCAGTGTGCTGTTTCATGACAAGGCATTCCCTGAGATAAAGTTTGTATCACCGGTATCCGGTGTTGTTAAGGAAATAATCAGGGGCGAGAAGCGTGCGCTCATTGAGGTTGTAATCGAGCAACAGGGAAATGAACGGATCGATTTCGGTCCGGCGGATCCGCTCGGCATTACCCGTGAGCAGGTGACGGAGAAGCTCCTGAAATCAGGTCTGTGGCCTGTGCTCAGGCAGCGTCCCTATCACATCGTTGCCCGGCCGGGTACAGTCCCAAGGGACATTTTTATCTCGGCCTTTGACACAGCACCGCTGGCGCCGGACCTCGATTTTGCAATGGCCAATGTGCATGGAGGCCACCTGCAGGCAGGAATAAATGCCCTCACGCGGCTGACCGACGGCAAGATCCACATCTCGCAGGATGCCGAGGGTTCAAGGGTTGCAGAGTTGAAGAATCTTAAAAACGTGGAGTTTCACCGGTTCTCTGGTCCACATCCCGCAGGCAACGTGGGAGTGCAGATCCACCATATCGCTCCTGTATCGAAGGGAGAGGTGGTCTGGACCCTCGATCTGCAGGATGTGGTGGCTATCGGCAAGCTATTTGGCACCGGGTTCCATGACCGGGAAAAGGTCATCGCCCTTGCCGGCCCCGGCGCTCAGCACCGTAAGTACCACCGCATCAGGCCGGGAGCCTCGGTGAGCGGTGTCCTCAAGGGTAACCTCGGAGAAGGCAACCTCAGGATAATCAGCGGCAATGTGCTGACAGGCAAAAAAATATCTCCTGATGGCTCATTCGGATTCTATGACAACATGGTGACAGTGATCCCCGAGGGAGACTACCATGAGTTCTTCGGATGGGCTGCTCCGGGACTGAAGAAGTTCAGTTACTGGCGGACTTTTCTTTCGAAGCTTGTTCCCGGCAGGGAATATGAACTTGACACCAACCTTCATGGCGGTCACAGGGCTTTCGTGGTCACAGGGCACTATGAAAACGTCCTTCCTATGGATATTTATCCTGTACATCTCCTCAAGGCCATCATGGCCGGAGACATCGAGCTTATGGAGAACCTGGGCATTTACGAGGTGGCCGAGGAGGATTTCGCCCTGTGCGAGTACATTGATCCTTCAAAGACAGAGATCCAGGAGTTAATCCGCAGCGGGATCAACATGATGATAAAAGAGATGAACTAATTAAGGAAAGAGCCTGATATGAATTTCCTGCTGAAAAAAATGAAAAAGATAGAGCCTCTCTTTGAGAAGGGAGGCCGCTTTGAGAAGCTGCATTCCGTCTATGACGGCTTTGCCACCTTCCTTTTTGTTTCTGACAAGGTTACCACAAAAGGGTCACATATAAGGGATTATATGGACATGAAGCGGACGATGACAGTGGTTCTCATAGCGCTCATGCCGGCCCTGCTGTTCGGATGCTACAACATTGGACTCCAGCATACGAGGGCGTTCGGCATCAATGACTGGACCCTCCTGCAGATGTTCTGGTTCGGCTTCCTGAAGCTGCTTCCGATGATCATAGTGAGCTACCTGACAGGACTGGGCATCGAGTTCATCGCTGCGCAGATAAGAGGCCATGAGATCAATGAGGGTTACCTGGTGACCGGGATGCTGATACCTCTTATAATGCCGATAGATGTGCCTCTATGGATGGTGGCCATCTCGGTTGCTTTTGCCGTTATCCTGGGCAAGGAGGTTTTCGGCGGTACAGGGATGAATATCCTGAACCCCGCACTTACTGCCAGGGCCTTCCTCTTCTTCAGTTATCCCGGGTGGATGACTGGTGACAAGGTATGGATCGAGGGGCTTGCCAAAAACGGAGCCCTTGACGGATTCTCCGGAGCCACACCCCTTGCGTTGGCCAAACTTGACGGATTTGCGCAGATGCCTTCACCGATGGATATGTTCATCGGAACAATTCCCGGGTCGGTTGGCGAAACCTCAACGGTTGCAATACTTATAGGAGCTTTCATACTCCTGGTGACCGGTGTGGGCAGCTGGAGGATCATGCTAAGCATGACCCTGGGGGCACTGGGTCTCGGGTTGCTACTTAACGCCACCGGCGGAAACGAATACACCCAGATACCCGCTTACTACCACCTGATAATGGGAGGTTTTGCCTTCGGGACGGTGTTCATGGCAACTGACCCCGTGACCGCGGCACAGACCAATACCGGGAAATTCATATACGGAGCCCTGACAGGAATCATGGTTGTGGTAATCAGGGTCTTTAACCCGGCATATCCCGAGGGTACCATGCTGGCCATACTCCTGATGAACGTGATGGCGCCGCTGATTGACCATTATGTGGTGAATGCCAATATCAGGAGAAGGCTTAAAAGAGTAAGGACCGCTTAACTGCACGAGATATGAAAGACTTCAGCAACAAGTATATTATGATTTTCTCGGTGGTGATGGTTGTCGCCGTTGCCATCCTGCTGTCACTGACGGCACTGCTGCTCCAGCCGAAGCAGGAGAAGAACGTGGAGGTGGAGAAGAAGATGAATATCCTCTCTTCAATCAACGTGCCTTCCGAAAAGTCAAACGCCGTGCAGCTGTATGACAAGTATGTCAGGGAGAGCTTCGTGATCAATACCGAAGCGAAAAAGTTTGACGGTGTTGATGCTTTTACTGTGACGCTTCGCGCCGAACAGAAGAAACTTCTTGCCGAGCAGTACCTTCCTGTATTTGTGGCAGTAGCCGATAACGGCGATACGCTGCGCATCTTCCCCCTGGAGGGGAAAGGACTCTGGGGCCCGATCTGGGGATATGTCTCCCTCAAGGAAGACCTGGCTACAATAGCCGGTGTAACATTTGACCATAAGGGCGAGACGCCCGGGCTGGGTGCCGAGATCAACACCACACCCTTTGAAAGCCAGTTTCATGACAAGAGCCTTTTTGAAAACGGAACATTTGTGTCGGTGAAGGTGGTGAAGGGAGGAGCAAGACCCGGCAATCCGCATGAGGTGGATGCTATCTCAGGCGGAACAATCACAAGCAAGGGGCTTGAGAAAATGGTTCATGACGGCCTTATCAAATATGAAAAATACCTCAGCCAAAACAGGAAGTAATTATGGAAAAAGTTGAAAAGGAGCCGCTGTTGTCGGCAAAAAATAAGAAGCTGTTAAAAAACCCGCTGGGGATTGACAACCCTATCACGGTACAGGTGCTGGGTATCTGCTCGGCGCTGGCTGTGACGGTGAAGATGAAACCCGCAATAGTGATGGCAATCTCCGTCACGATTGTGGTGGCGCTCTCAAACATGATTATCGCGTCTATGCGCAAATCAATACCGGGACGGATCAGGATCATCGTCCAGCTGGTTGTGATCGCAACCCTGGTGATCATCGTTGACCAGTTCCTGAAGGCCTTCGCCTTTGACGTGAGCAAGCAGCTCTCGGTATTCGTTGGTCTGATAATTACAAACTGTATCCTGATGGGCCGCCTTGAGGCTTTCGCGATGGCGAATGACCCGTGGCCTTCATTCCTCGACGGTATTGGCAACGGCGCAGGGTACGGTATGATACTGTTGATTGTGTCATTCTTCAGGGAACTCCTGGGAAGCGGCAGTGTATTTGGATACCCGGTGATGGAAAAGCTTGGGTTTTACAATTTCGGGTACGAGGATAACGGCATGATGATACTGCCTCCGATGGCGCTTATTACTGTTGGACTGATAATCTGGTACCAGCGAAGCCGTAACAAGTCTCTGATTGAAAACAAGTAACAGCGGAAGTCATGGAACATCTGATCAATATATTCGTTAAGTCGATCTTCATCGACAACATGATCTTCGCATACTTCCTTGGTATGTGTTCATACCTGGCTGTGTCGAAGACTGTAAAGACATCGATGGGACTCGGAATTGCAGTCACCTTCGTGCTTGTGATTACCGTACCTGTCAACTTCCTGCTTGAGCAGTATGTGCTGAAGAAGGGGGCACTGGCATGGCTGAATGAGAGTCTCGCCACCCTTGACCTCAGCTTCCTTTCATTTATTATGTTCATCGCAGTCATTGCATCAATGACGCAGCTGGTTGAGATGATAATAGAGAAGTTCAGTCCTGCACTTTACAACTCGCTGGGTATATTCCTGCCTCTGATTGCTGTCAACTGTGCAATACTTGGTGCATCGCTCTTCATGCAGGAGAGGGAATATGAAAGTATCGGTGAGGCAACGGTCTTCGGGCTTGGCTCCGGTATCGGCTGGTGGCTTGCCATTGTGGCGCTGGCTGCCATCAGGGAGAAAATGCGCTACTCAAACGTGCCTGCTCCGTTACGCGGACTGGGGATTACATTCATCCTGACCGGCCTGATGGGTATCGCATTTATGAGCTTCCTGGGTATCACATTATAAAGAAACTATACGGAAATGGTATTAGGTTTATCAATTGCAGGCACCGTTCTGATAAGTATGGCGGTATTTCTACTTGTGATGATATTGCTGGTGGTGGTTCTTCTCTACGCAAGAAAGAAGCTGACACCGCAGGGCGATATCACACTGAAGATCAATGACCGGGAGATGGTTGTCTCACCGGGATCAAGCCTGCTCTCTACGATGTCAAACAACGGGATCTTCCTCCCTTCTGCCTGTGGCGGAGGAGGCACATGCGGCATGTGCCGGTGCCAGATCACAGAGGGCGGAGGATCAATACTGCCGACAGAAACCGGGTTCTTCACCCGCCGCGAACAGCATGACCACTGGAGGCTCGGGTGCCAGGTCAAGGTGCGCGAGAGTATGACAATCAAGGTGCCCGAGGCAGTGCTCGGGGTAAAGAAATGGGAGTGCGAGGTGGTCTCAAACAGGAACGTTGCAACATTCATCAAGGAGTTTGTTGTAAAGCTGCCTGAAGGCGAAGACCTCAACTTCAGGTCAGGCGAGTATGTCCAGATATATATCCCTAAGTATGAGGTCGACTACCGGAAGGATATAGAGATTGAGGAGGAATACAGGCCTGACTGGGACAAGTTTGACCTGTGGAGCCTGAAGGCTAAAAACGAGGAGGAGACATTCAGGGCTTACTCGATGGCAAACTACCCGGCAGAAAAGAACCTTATCATCCTGAATATCAGGATCGCCACCCCGCCGATGGACAAGAACCGCAAGTGGATGAACGTTCCTCCCGGAATATGCTCATCATATATCTTCTCGCGCAAGCCTGGCGACAAGGTTACAATCAGCGGCCCATACGGCGAGTTCCATATCAAGAATACCGGGTCGGAGATGGTATATGTGGGTGGCGGTGCCGGCATGGCTCCCCTGAGATCGCATATATTCCACATGCTCAAGACGGAGAAATCGAAGCGGAAGATATCATACTGGTACGGTGCACGCTCGAAGAGAGAGATCTTCTATGAAGAGGAATTCAGGGAACTGGAAAAGAAGTTCCCCAACTTCACCTTCAATATTGCACTCTCGGAGCCG
>JAKAXP010000388.1 GCA_021816545.1 Bacteroidota bacterium | reverse complement strand
CCCTATATCAAGATCTGGATTCCGAAGGCGGAGGCAAAGATAATTTACAGGGCTATCCCGCGGGAGGGGATGATAGTTCTGACGCAATAGCATTTTTACGGGCTAAATCTGCAGAAATTGATTATTTTTGCAGCGCAAAATTCCGGTCTGTAGCTCAGATGGTAGAGCAGCTGACTCTTAATCAGCGGGTCCAGGGTTCGAGTCCCTGCAGACCGACCAGGATGAAAAGTAAGGGAGCCGCCAGGTTCCCTTTTTTAGTTGGCGCAGATGGCAGAGCATCCCGTCCGCCAGCCGGCAAATCGGGAGGATCAATTATTCCAATACCTGGAGAATAACCAAAAATACAGAAAATGAAGATTCTGAAACTCACTTTATTCAGTTATTAGATCAGGCTCCCCGGTTGATCTTAAATTTTTTGATAATTCCGGGTAAAGCGTTAATTTTAGTTGATCCTTAAAAATCAGAACGATGAAGAATATCATTGTCATTTTCGCTCTGTTGATCTTTTCAGGCATTCTTGCCGGCCAGAAGAAAATTGAGAAGGCCGATGACACGGCTCTGCAACCGGTCTCCTCAGCCACCCTGCCATGCCAGATGGAAGAGCTGACATCGCCTCAGTTTGCAAAGGCTGTGGAGCAGTCAGGCGGCGTGGTTGTTATCCCGATGGGAATAATAGAGAAGCATGCAACCCATCTTCCGCTTGGCACAGACCTGTTTGAAGCCCGCGCATCCGTCATAAGAGCGGCAGAGAAGGAATACGCGGTTGTTTTCCCTCCCTATTATGCAGGGCAGATTTTCGAGGCGAAGCATCAGCCGGGAACCATTGCATACAGCAATGACCTGATGTGGAAGTTGCTTGAGGAAACCTGTGCCGAACTGTCAAGAAACGGCCTTAAAAAGATTATCCTCTTCAACGGCCACGGAGGGAGCACATACTTCCTCGACTATTTCTGCCAGTCTCAGCTGGCTTCAAAGAAGGACTATATCGTTGTGCTTTTCCAGTCGGGTCCTGACCAGGCCCTCGACAGGCAGATCAGTGCACTGAAGGCAGCCAAACTTGATGGCCATGCCGGCGAAGAGGAGACTGCGATGATGTCGTACATAAGACCTGACCTGGTCGACAAGGATAACCTGGCCGGTGAACCTGGTGCAGACCAGAAGAGACTGGCAGAGATGCCCTTCGGCTTTACGGGGATTCACTGGTATGCCAGGTACCCGAATCACTTTGCGGGTGACATCGTCAGAGTCGATCCCAAACTGGGTGATTTACTTATAGAAAAGGATGCAAACCAGCTGGCCGCCCTGATAAAGTATCTGAAGAACAGCAACACGGTTGAACAACTGCAGGAAGAATTCTTTAGAAGGAGCACTGACCCGGTAAACAACAAATGATATGAAAAGGAGGAAATTCATCATTTCGACAGCCTGTGCGGCTCCTGCACTTACGCTTTTTCCGCCTGACCTTTCCGGGATGCGAACGGAGCATCAACCCGGCAAGCTGGAGAAAAGAGCTCTGGGCAAAACCGGTGAGATGCTTTCTGTAATAGGCTTCGGAGGCATAGTGGTAATGAATGCCACACCGGCAGCGGCAGCAGCAGATGTTGAGAGTGCAATCAATGCCGGGGTGAACTACTTTGATGTGGCACCTTCGTACGGCGATGCGGAGATCAAACTGGGCCCTGCACTTGAACCATGGCGAAAAAATGTATTCCTGGCATGCAAGACCGGAATGAGGACAAGGGATGAAGCCCGGAAAGAACTGGAACAGTCGCTTTTACATCTGCGGACAGACCATTTCGACCTGTATCAGCATCATGCTGTCACCACAATGGAAGATGTTGAAAGGATATTTGCCCCGGGAGGTGCCCACGAAGCTTTTCTAAAAGCGAGGGAGCAGGGGATGGTTCGTTTCCTCGGTTTTTCGGCCCATTCTGCTGAAGCCGCTCTGGCCATGATGGAGAGGTATGACTTTGACACAATCCTGTTCCCGTTTAACTGGACTGCCTGGTATGCCGGCAACTTCGGACCGCAGGTAATGGCGAGGGCACAGGAGAAGGGGATGGGTATCCTCGCACTGAAGGCGATGGCGAGGGGTCCGTGGAAGGACGGTGCAGACCGTTCAGGACATCCCAAATGCTGGTACGAACCACTCACTGACCCCGATGATATAGTAATGGGACTGAGGTTTACCCTTTCTCATCCGGTGACGGCAGCGATTCCGCCCGGTGATGAAAACCTTTTCAGACAGGCGCTGGCGCTTTCAGATAAAATTAAACCGCTGGAAGATAATGAACTTGAATCAATCAGAGAAAAAGCTCTTAACGGAACTCCGCTCTTTAGTGCCTGAAAAACAGCTCCCACCCTCACGAAAATTCCATAAATCAGGAAGATAATCCTGCATGGCTTCCTTCATGCAATGTCAGCAATAGCTTAATGCAGATGCCCCGGCAAGACATCTCACGCGCCGGGGCAGGAATATGGTACTTAAGAACCCGGTTAACGG
>JAKAXP010000061.1 GCA_021816545.1 Bacteroidota bacterium | reverse complement strand
ATCTATGAATTTTTCAGGTCTTCATTGCCGCAGTTACGGACAAGTCCGCATATGAAGGCTATTGTCCCGGAATATAATATCGCCACATACGATAATATGAGGGAGATTGTGCGGAAGACAGACAAGTCGATCCAGGTGGCAACCTGCGTATGCAAGGAAGGAGAAGCAATACTTGGCAAGCCATGCAAACAAACTAAGGATATCGAGGTTTGTCTGATGTTTGACGCGAAAAGTTATCTCGACAGGGGGAAGGCCAGAACCATCACAAAAGACGAGTGCCTGGAGATCATTAACCGGGCCGAAAGGGAAGGATTGGTCCTTCAACCCGGCAATTCGCTTCAACCGTTTTGTATCTGCCTTTGTTGCGGGTGTTGCTGTGGTGTGCTTACCTCAGCAAAAAAATATGAAAAACCTGCTGAACTGATTGCACATAACTTTTATGCAAAAGTCGAAGAAGAATTGTGCACCGGCTGCTCGATCTGTGTTAACAGATGTCAGATGGAGGCTATTCATATTGAAAATAAAAAAGCAATTATTGACCTTAACCGATGCATCGGATGCGGCCTGTGCGTTACTACCTGTAAAACAGAAGCGCTGAGACTGATTGCAAAAACTAAAAAAACGGTTCCTCCCAGAAATGCTGCTATGTTGTATCTTGGCATTTTGAGCGACAAGGTAAGCAAGGGGAAGATGATGGGAAATATGCTTAAGCTGCTTGCCGGAAAGCAACTTTAAAAATAACAGAATTTTTTTAGCCCCCTGCTGAGGATCACGGAGTAATCCTCAGTTTTCCCGGCTGATGCGGCTGGTGCTTCAGCCAGCCTCATGAAATTATTCCAGCCTGAGACTGTCTGCCGGATTTGTAACCGCTGCTTTTATTGTTTGCTGCAGAGTGCTGAGAAAAGCAACTATTAATATAATGGCGACTGAAAAGAGGATGAGCCAGATGCTAAGATTGATGCGGTAGGCGAAATCCTTCAGCCAGTCAATTGCAATAAAATATGCAACCGGAAGTGAGACCAGTATTGACAGGGATACGGGCAGGAGAAGGTGCTTCAGAATAATTCCGACAACCCCTGACACAGATGATCCCATGACCTTCCTTACAGCGATTTCCTTTTTCTTGCGTCTGACCACAAATGAAATCAGACCGTACATTCCGATTATTACAATGATCATTGCAAGCAGCGAAAAGCAAAGGATGATCCTGCCTAAATTCGATTCATTCCTGTAGAGACTGTTGTACTTATCATCCAGGAAGGAATAATCAAAGGTGAAATTGCTGTCGAACCGCCGGAAAGTGGAATCTATGTACTGCAGTGTCTTACCGGTATTATTGCCCGAAACCTTGATCAGAAACATTTTGCTTAATCGCGGGTTATAGGAAAACATGAGTGGTTGTATACTCTTTGCAAAAGTTGTGAAGTGGAAATCCCTGACCACTCCGATTATTTCCATCTCCTGCCCCCATTTTTGAATCTTTTTCCCTACCGGATCGGTCAATCCGGCCAGATGGGCAGTAGTTTCATTTATGATAACCTGGTTGTCAATATTCGATGAAAGGTCGAGTGAAAAGTTTCTTCCGGCCAATAATTGCATGTTGAAAAGGTCAATGTAGTTTTCATCGATAAAATAGGTTGTTACCATCGGTACCTCAACCTTATCTCCTGTTTCTGCTTCTATGGTGATATTGTTGCGTTCCGTCATCACCAGGGGGATCGTATTTGCCACAGCAGCCGCAGAGATGGACGGATTATCCAACAGTTCCTTCCTTATCTCCTGTTGATTTCTGCGGTCTTCATCGTTCCACATGCGCAGTGCCACGACATTTTCCCTGTTATACCCGATATCCTTGTTTCTGATAAAGAAGAGTTGTTTCTGAATGGTCACAGCGGTTATAATCAAAATAAGTGACACTCCGAGCTGGAAGACAGTGAGGATATTCCGGAAATTCCAATGACCGCCTCCGGTCTGTGACCCACTGGAGGATTTAAGGATATTCAACGGCCTGAGTGATGAGAGATAAAAAGCGGGATAACCACCAGAAATCAAACCTACCCCAAGGAACAGCCCGAAAAGTCCTGCCACACCTTTCCATTCAAACATAAAACCAAGCGGGATCTCGTTGCCAAAAATCTTTGGATAAAACGGCATTAACAGAACCACGATTGCCAGAGCCAGAATGATGCTGAAGAAGGTAAGAACATAAGCCTCAATCATAAACTGCGCTATCAGCTGTTGCCTGCCGGCTCCGTTGAGCCTGCGTATTGCCACTTCCCTTGCTCTGGCATCTGCCCTGGCTGTGGCAATGTTGATATAATTTATACATGCGATGAGGAGGATCAGGAAGGCGATGGACACCAGGATGAAAATCAGTTTTTTGTCAATTACAGGAATTGAAGAATTGGTTATATCTGTTGCAAAATGGATTTTCCGCAAAGGGACGAGAAAATATCGCCTGTTCTTTGAATTCTTGTCATGGTATTTTTCTATGATGGCTGGCAATTTGTTTTCAAAATCACTGGCCTGGATCCCATCTGCCAGCTGGATATAGCTGTAATAGTTCAAAATCGCCCAGGACCTGTCGATATCATTCCTCAGTGAATACATAGTCAGGAAGGAGATCAGGTAATCAAATTTCAGATGAGTGTTGCCCGGAATGTCTTTTATGACGCCGGTTACTGTCAGAGTCCGTTGATTTTCGGATTTGACCGTCTTTCCGATGGGATCTTTGTCTCCAAACAGCCTGCCTGCCAGTTTTTCTGACAGTACAACAGAAAAAGGTTCAGTCAGTGCAGTTTCCCTGTCTCCCCTGGCCATCGGAAAGGTAAAAACCTTGAGAAAGTCCTGGTCAGCATACAGCCCTTTTGCCACCATGCTTTTATCCTCATAGACAAGCGGTGATTCGACTTCCTTAACACGCACCGCATATTTAACATCCTGGAATTCCCTTTTCAGGGTTGGAGCAACTATTCCTGATGTACTGCTATAGGAGCTTGATCCTCCTGATTCCTGATCGAGTATAGATTGTCCAAGCAGAAAAATCCGTTCACTCTCCTTAAAGATTGAATCATAGCTCAACTCATACCTGACAAACAGCATGAGCAGAATGAAACTTGACATTCCCACTGCCAGGCTGAAAGAACCTATGAAGGTCATACTCCTGTATTTAACCAGGTTTCTTACAGCTGATCTTAAATAGCCTGGAAACAAAGCCAGCGTATTCAACAGTTTTGCATTTTCCATCGGTTATCAATTGACTGTCATGTTAACCTCAGTGACATTTATGATAATAACAGACGGTAAAACTGTCATTTAGCTGCATTTGAATTCAGCTCAGGCTATAATCTCATGAATTATTTCCCTGCATACCGCAGGCAGATCCGGAGACCGGTTAAATTCTGGCGCTTACAGCATCAGTAGGTTTGCTTTCCTGGCCGTTTTTATATTTTATCACGATGAAATAATAGTACATTTTGCCTTTTTCAGCTGAGTTGTCAGTGAAGCTTTCCGTTTTTGCATCAAGGGTTTTAAGCAGACTTTCCTTCCCGTTTTCGGCAGCGCGGTAGACCAGCACTGACTGGATATCGTCCGCAACCGGCAATGTCCATTTCAGGCTGATGAATTTTGATGAAGCTATTGCTGAAACCTCACCGGGCGGCAAGGCATTGCCTGCAGGAACATAAACACTGTACGGCAGGCTGAAACTGCCCGCATCGGTTGTATCTGAAGCGATACACCTTACTTTGTAGACATATTTCCTTCCAGGAAGGACATCGTTATCCGTATAGCTGTTGGTCATGAAATTTACGGTAGCCATCAACTGTGCCGGCCCGGATTCCTGTTCCAAGCTGGCAGTGGTGCGGTAAATTTCATACCCTGTGACTGAGGGATTCAGACCAGCCACATCATTCCATACAAGCTTTACTCCATTGTTTTCAGGAAGTGCATTCAGCCTGTCCGGTACGGGCATTCTGCCACCGCTGAAGGAGACGCTGACGCGATTACTGAAGGGGCTGATATTGTATGAAGTATTTACTGATGCAACTGCATAGCTGTATACGGAAGAACGGCTTGAAACAGGCAGCGTATCCGTATAGCTCAGCAGACTGTCCGTGGAGTGCAGCATATCCGGTAACTGATGCAGTTCAGAGGCGTATCCGTCGGCGCGATACATATAGTATCCGTGTACATCATATCCCATCCTGCGGAATCTGAGAGTGACAACATTACCTTTTCTTGACGCGGTGAGGTCCTGCGGAGGGATCACATTTTCCTTATTCCCCCGGAGAATTGCCGGGACACGTGCGCTGGGCAGGCTGTAGCCTGTCCCGTTGTTAAGGACTGCGTAATAATAGTAGGTAATGGAGGGCTGCAGGTCTGAACCGTCAAAGTACTCCTTCTGACCGGCAGGAAGTGATACCACTCTTTTGTAGTTGTCATTGTATGATGTGGAACGATAGATTTCAATGGCATTTACGAAAGCTGCATGGGTATAGTCAAGTTTCAGCAAATTGCCTCCCCTGTCAGGTTGAGGTGTCACGGTAAGCTCTGTAACAATCCCAATGTCAGCCGGCTTCGTAATAAAATTCACATTTACCGGTTCTGAAGGTTTTCCTAAATTGCCCAGCCCGTCATAAGGAACAGCAACATAACTGTAGATCATGCCATTGGTTACATCCTTGTCTCTCACCAGGGCTACCATCTTCCCTTTTTCCTGGGCAAACATGGTTTCGGCCGATATGTCCCTGAATTCATTCTTCATGTAGGGGCTGCGCTGCAGCTTTAATCCGGCAGTATTTTCCATGTCGGATAGTTCATAGCTTATTTCAACGAATCCCATGCTGACCTTGTAACGCAAAGGGAAGGCTTCAGCAGATGAAGGTTCGGGAGGGAAGGTCACGCTTGTCTCACTTACTGCGGTTTTGATGCCCGAAGGTACCAGACGGCTGATACGGTACCTGTAGGTCCCGGGGTTTTTGATTCCGTCGTCAAACCAACCAGCTCCGGCTATATACTGCCATCTTGGATCTGCCGAATGGATGTACAGTGAGTCGAGATCTGCAGACGGTTTTTTAATTTTTTCCCATATGAAGTCAGCCATTCCCTGGCTTATTTCAGTCACTGCAGAAACCACTGCGGGAAGCGACATCATTCTGGTACGGCATTCAGCTTCATTCTTTGGAGACCGGAGTTCGGCAACTGAAATCCATTTTCCCCTACCATCCTGTCTTTCGATCAGCCAGGAGAAATTTTTCGGCAATTCCTTCCCGCAGAAAATATAGTTCCCGGTAGCGTATGATTTGCTTGTATATTTTTGTGCATCAGCTATATGCATGGAAACCAGCAGCACCGATGCAATCAGGATTATCTTCTTCATCTTCATTTGATTTCGCCTTATTATTTACAGCTGTTTAAGTTCCCGGTACCACTTTCAAGCCGAAAACTGAATCCGTTTGAACCGCCAATTGCCGATGCGTCAACGCTGATACTCTTGGAGACAGTTTTTACCCCCAGATCCTGAGAGATTTTTGCTTCAAAGCCAAGGTTAATTGATGCGTTGATGTAGGCAGGATCGCCGAGCTGGAATTCTATCCTTCCATCGCCGCCGGCACCGCCGCTGATGCTGGTACCTGTTATAGCCGCGAGGCCAGCCCCGGCGTGCACATATACATATCCGCCCAGGCCTACCTGCCAGCTTCCTCCGGTTACATTGACATAGGTGTTGCCGCCTATCAGCCCCAGTGCATCAACATATCCTTTGGCAAGGACAAAATCGAAATCTTCCCGGGCCTTGAACAGCTCCCTGTTAAAGGCAAAATAAAATCCGGAGAGACGTTCTGTATTTTTCTTGTAGCACCAGTTGACCACCCTGTCATCAATATAGATATTGGTTAAGTGCCACATCTCATCAGTAAGTGCATGAGAACCAAGCATAAGCCCTGTATTGTAATTGCCGGCGAGAATTCCGATGGGAAGGAAAGCATTGCATGCACCGATTATATAAAATCCTTCCGCACCGAAGCAGGATGATATGGTGCCCTTGTGTATTACAACAGATCCCAGTGTCAGTTCATAGTTGAAACTAAGGGTTCCGATAAGTTCCTTGGTCTTGAAATCGAATGTCTGCGACATCGAACCGAACGGGGTATCTATGCTGCTTATGGAGAGCTTATCGGAGCTGGCGGAAATATCTCCCAGTACTTCAAATGTGGTTTTGGTCGGGGCAATATCGTCGGTTTTCGACTTGTCGTTGTTGGTCATTTCGCCACTGAACTTACAGGTGGTCCAGTCATTCCCGTTTACTGACATGCCTCCCTCTTCGATTTTCAGGCTGTAACCTTTGGATGCAACAACCGGTGTTGTTATTGATTCATCCTCTTCGCTTGTAAGCTGCGTTACCCAGTCTTTCTGCATTTTAACCTCATATCCCGGAGTTCCGGTGGTACGGGCAAAGAAAGTGGCAGGGATCGGATTGAACGTTTTTGACGGTTTTTCAATGACCTTTCCTGAAATCCTGATTTCATTCTTTTCAATGACGATCGGTTTCTTGCTTGCATAAAAATGAACGAAGCCCTTGGTTTCAAAATCTGTATCAACGTTTTCAAAATCAGGATTTTTATAGGGACTTGTCCAGATTGCTGATAACAGGATATCACTTACCCTGGGAGCTCCAACATTCAATGTACCGCTAAGCTTCATATAGTTTGTCCCGTTATAGATTGTCTGGGGCAGGAAGCTTGCCAGGGTGTTGCCTTTCAGGCGGGCCTTCACGCCGGTCTGCTTCAACTGTACAATCATCTCATTGTTGCTGAGAATCTGCAGGTAGTCAAAGTCAACAGGGTAGGGAGTTGACAGGTCAGGGTTGGTCAGACCTGTCAGTCCGGGCAGGGAGGCAACCTTTTCAGTGCCGTTGCTTATCAGGTTGAAGTTCCAGTGCGGTTTCATATCTGAACCCACTTTTTGCTCGAAATTGAGATGTGCCTTGTTCTGATCCACATCCTTCAGCGGGAATATTCCCCCTGCCAGGGCAATTTTATCAAACTGAAACTTGTCAATCTGGAACATGTCACTGCGCAGGACAAAACGGGTTACAGGGATATCCACAATCTTCGTCCGGATCATGGCATTTTCACTGACAATCCCCCCTTCGGAGGTGCTGAATTTCCAGTCTTTCACCTCCAGGGTCCATTGCTCCAGGGCAAGCTTTATAGGTTCAGTTCCCGAAGCGGGGCTCACCTTATTCTGATCAAGCACTATGCCCGGGATATTCACAGTAAAGTTTTCCGGCTGTGCATTTGCAATGTAGCAGCTCAGATCAACGTCGAGGTGTATTTTCCCGTTTTCGTCAATAAAACTGTTCAGAGGATCAGCGGTGGCCGGGAAGTTAAGCAATCTGAATGCAATGGGTTTCGCACTCCTGTCACAGAGATAATATACTGCTTTGGGTTTTCCCAGGTAGTCAATATACCCGGTCTGAATAGCTTCCTGATATACTGACAGATTATTATATGCAGGTTTCGATGCTTCCGTCTCTGAAACAGCGCTTGTGACGAGTTCTACAATATTATTGACAGCGTTGTTTTGCTTCCTTGCCAGGTAGAATTCGCTCTTGTCAAAGTTCAGGTAGCTGCTGGGGTAGTTGAACGAATTGTCAACAATCCTCATTTTCCCGTCTATCTTCCCGAAATCATTTACCCGTTTGACAGAAATTGGCTGAGTATTGAAAATATTCTGGGTATTTGCTGACTGCAGTGCAATATTGTAATTGTTCAAATATGACAGCTTCAGCATTGTAACACCCTTTACCTGAACCTCATCGTCATTGGCAATTCCTACGGTTGAACCATTCTTGCTTACCAGGTTGAAAACCACGTCTTCGATTCTGAGAGCCTTGTTTACCTCGTTCAGCGAAAAATCACTGATAGCCTCGGTCCAGTGTATCAGTCCGGTCACTTTTACCTGTTTGGAATTTACCGGCGTAAGGTTTTCCACCGTGAGCGGAAATCCGTATATCTTATTGATGACAGCCTGATTGTAAGATTTCAGGTTCAGGTCAGCAACTGCCTTACCCGCTTTTATGGCTACTGACTGTTTGTCGCCTATAACCGTGAAAGTGGTGTCGAGTGTCGCCCGGATATTAATATCCTGGTTATTTACCGGCACTCCGCGTAAAGTATATTTCCCCTGGTTGTCAGTATAGGCCTCGACAAGGTTGGCATCAGGTGTAATCTTGCCTTCAGGTTTGTTGAAGACCGGAACATTCGGATTTGCTGAAGGATAGGTATCTGTTCCTGCCTGAATGCTGTAGTTCTGTCCTGAGACAACCTTTGAGGAGGTATTTGTTCCTGTCTGAACGCTGTGATTCTGTGCAGAGACAACCTGTGAGGAGGTATTTGAAACATCGATATAAACCCTGGAATTCTTAACAGGTGTGCCGTCCAGTTTTACGATACCGCTGATTTCGCTCCCTTTTTCAAGCTGTACACTTTTAATGACGAAGTCTTTTGTTTCCTTGCTTGTCACATTGACTGTCTTCGGGATATACCCGCTTCCGGCAGCGCCTCTTATTACGAACGTGTAATTATTTACCGATACATTTTCGAAGTTGAACCGGGCTATACCACCTGCGTCAGTTGTTTTGACCGAATCGCCAAGCTGAACTGTAGCTCCGGCGATGCTTTTCGGCGGCCCCGCCTGGTCAAATTTTTCGGTGACCGAGAACTGAATCCTGTGGCGACGCTTGTAGACGAGGACATCGTTTAATTTCAGAATATCCTTGGCTGCGTCTGCATTTGTGAAAACATATTCCGAATTGAAATAGGCAACATCCTTAGGTATTATTTTCAGTGTGTCATTTGCCGCGTAGGGTGCCGGGATTTCAAAATATCCGGCACTGTTGGTCTCAAAGTATTTCCCGTCTTTTACCTGGACATAAGCCTGCACCGTTGCCATGCTGTTATTCGCCAGCCTCTCATCCGGACATCTCACGGTTCCGGTGACGGTATGTGCCGGAGACAATCCGATATCCTTGACGAATTGAACTCCTTTCCTGATGAAGGAATAGCCTGCCCCGGTATAAGAATCCCTGTATCCGTTTGCGCCTGCGAAGAAATAGACAGTGGTCGGGTTCTGACCGTCAGCCACATACTGGTCCAGTGGTGAATTCCCTGCGGCCAGAATTTCCGCCTTGCCATAATCATCCACCGGAACAGTCTGGAAGTTACTGCTTCCGGATATATACTGTTCCATTGACAGCATCACCCGGGCTCCCTGGTTCTTAGTCACAACCATACCTGATTTCACGTCACGGACGGTGATTAATGCCCGGCTTACAAGGGGCTTCAGCATTACATCCGTTTCCACGACGGGGATGACCGGGTTTGCCCAGTCAGTTTCCGTCACTTGCGGAACCTGCGGAGTCTCCTGGATTGTAGCCTGGTACGTCAGATTGTTTTCAGCCACATAACTCGATGATTCAATGAAGTAATATGGATACTGGGCCTGGATAAGGCCCGGGAGGGGAGAATAGTTTGACTGGCTGGCTGAGTTATATAGAGTGGGTTTTGCAGGCCACAGCTGTTCGAATTTCCTGTTGAAAATGTCCCCGGCATTTATTTTATCTGTAGCTGAGGCAGCATCCTGCGTATTGTACTGCGGATTCAGCAGTTCTGCGTAGGTATATTTCCCGTCTCCCTCACCCTGGGGCAGATTCTTCTTTTTGTCTGCCAGGTTACGGAACAATGTAACCTGCATGCCTGAAAGCGATACTTTCTCATTATCCTCGTTAAACGTTTTCGGGTAGACTTTCATCTCAAATTCCCGCACATAATGGGTGATATCAATCGGCGTTTCAATCTCCTCAAGTGGCTGTACAGTGATGATTTCTGCTGAAGGATAATAATATGATGCTGCATCGCCATCAATGATAATCCGAAATACTCTTTTGAATCCGCTATAGGTTTTCGTTTCAAATTCGTCTTCAGCAACAGGTTCGGGCTGGCAGAAAGGACCGGCTTCAGACGGTGGTATTACTGACGGGTTAGGTCCGTGAGCCGGGATTTCCGGCTCCGGGGAAAACATTACGCCGCCGGTTGCAATGCTTTTATCACCTTTTAACTTGCTGCCTGTCAGCTCAAATGAGTTCAGTCCTTCATCAAAGCTGACATTAAAGCCCGGATTGATGGCTGACTGGCTTCCCAGGGCCGCATTGCCATTTCCGAAACCGTTACCCCCGGGTTTCAGTCCTGCAGCTGCCGGACCTGACGGAAATGCAAAGCTGCTGCCGTCATTCCAGGGATTTGTAACATATTGATCCAATCCCTCGAGACCGGCGCCGAGTTCTTTTTTAAACTGATCCCCGATGCCACCGCCGGGAGTCGTTTCCGGGACTGAATGACTTGTCTTGGAATGGGTAACCGTTCCCGGGCCCAGCTCGCCCTTGAAGTCGAGGTTCACTGTTTCAATTACAAAATTGCCGTTTGCATCTGTAACACCGGCTGCCATTGTGGCGTACTGATCAGATAATGAATACCATTCATCAGTGTCACTGCCGGGATTATCCGGACGGAATGTATATGATTCGCTTCCGCCGGGCAACCCGGGAATGTTATTGTACTGACTTTTGGTGGCCCCTATTGATACATTATTTTCGTCCACATAGTTTACTATAACCCGGAACCGTGTGTTTGCCAGAGGACGCTTTAATTTGCCGGGATCCGACTTCCAGGTATAGAGCAGTCTGCCACGGATAACGGAAGTCGGAGGCCTGCAGGAGACAACGTCATAATCTGCGGTAACTGTCCGGTAAAATGCATCAGGGTCATTTGCCTCAGGCAGCACCAGGCTGAACTCCATTGGTTCAGCAATATAATCGTCCTCATCAAGGAAGTTTGTTGTACTGGTCCCGGATGTGATAATTGCTTCAATGACTGATTCCAGGGTCATCTTTTCGGAAGAAGAAAGCGGTGTACCCGGGTTATACTTGTAAGCTGCGGTCTTGACAGCGTCTGCATTTACCGCACCTGAACCGACAAACCCACTCTTGGCAGCGCCGGCATTGACCTGGCCAGTCTTAACGGCACCTGCATTGACAGCACCAGTTTTAACCGCAGCTGTCATTGTTGCGGCTGACATAAACGGGCCCTGGTTTTGCTTGTTGACCCACTGGTCAATGTCCTTAACGGCAATGATTTTATATTTCTCTGAATTGGAAGAAAGCAAACGATCAAAGACTGCATAGGATTTATCTCCCTGGAGTGCGGTTATACCTTTCGCCACGACGGTTATTTTTCCTTCAGTGAGCGGAGTTTTCATATCAATGTTACCCTCCCAGGCCGGAATATGGGGCTTTTTGTTTTCCCTGTAAAGGATTACCGGTATGCCCGGAGCAACTGCAACAATCGCTGACTCATAATAACCTGCCTGCTGTGTATCATTGAGG
>JAKAXP010000387.1 GCA_021816545.1 Bacteroidota bacterium | reverse complement strand
CTACTACCAGTATCATGTAAGCCTGAGGCCTGAGGATATGGCAGTGGGGAAAAACTTTATAGTTGATGAGCTTGAGTATACAGCCACCTTCGCCAACGGCGACAAGTCACCTGTAAAATGGTACCAGTTTAAGATACCGATCACTGACTATGAGAGGATTGTAGGCTCGATACGCGACTTCAAGTCAATCAGGTTCCTCCGAATGTACATGCGCAATTTCGATGAGAAGGTCATCATGCGTTTTGCCCGACTTGAGCTTGTCAGGTCAGAATGGCGCAAGTACAACCTCACCTTCTTTGAGGGCGGTGAGCGGATAACGATTCCCGAGGAGAATGACGGCACCTTCGAGATCAGCTCGGTGAGTATTGAGGAGAACGCAGGCAAGGAGCCTGTAAACTATGTGCTTCCTCCGGGGTTTGACCGTGTCATAGACCCCGCCAACCCGCAGCTCCGGCAGCTCAATGAGCAGTCGATGGTGCTCAGGGTCCGAGATCTTGCTGACGGTGATGCCAGGGCCACATACAAGAATGTCACACTTGACATGCGTCAGTACCGCAGGCTTAAGATGGAGGTACATGCTGAGGCTCTCATCGGAGAACCGCTGCAGGATGATGAGGTGACTGTGTTTGTAAGGCTGGGGTCTGACTACCGCAGCAACTTCTATGAATATGAGATTCCTCTTAAGCTGACCCCTTACGGCAGGTACAACAATGATGTTGAGGAGCAGAGGGCGGTAGTATGGCCTGAGGAAAACAAGATTGACATTGACCTTTCACAGCTGCTTGACGCGAAGCAGGCCCGTGATGCGGCGATGCGCGTCCCGGGCTCCGTAATAAGCGAAGCTGACATATGGTCGGTACAGGCGGGCAACGTCCGTATCTCTGTCAGCGGCAGTCCAAACCTGAGCAACGTGAGGGTTGTGATGGTCGGTGTCAGGAACCCGATCCGCACCCGCCGTCCTCAGACTGATGACGGTGCCCCGCGGTCAGCGGAAGTTTGGATCAACGAGCTTCGTCTCAGCGATTTCCGCGAAGAGGGAGGATGGGCTGCCAATGCGCAGATGCAGGCCAGGCTTGCTGACCTTGGAACCCTTAACATGGTCGGGCAGACAAGCACCCCCGGATGGGGAAGCATCGACAAGAACGTCAGCCAGCGGAGCATGGAACAGGTGATACAGTATGACCTGTCCTCCAACCTCGAGCTGGGCAAGTTCTTCCCGGAGAAGGCCGGAATACGGATACCTGTTTACATGGGCTTCTCTGAGAACCGCATCAGGCCACAGTATGACCCTCTTGATCCTGACATCCTGCTGAATGATGCACTTGACAACCTGGAGACAAAGGCTGAGCGTGACAGCATTCTCAACCTGTCTGAAGAGTATTCACGCCGGCGCACCCTGACTGTCAGCAATGCCGGTACAACAAAAAGAGGCGAGAAGCCTCACGCATGGGACCCCGCCAACGTCACCGCCAGCTACGCCTTCAACGAGGTATACAACACAGATCCGCGGACGGAAGTGGATGTGGAGCGAACCTACAGAGGCGGCATAGCATATGATTTTGAAGCAAGGCCGAAAAACTTCACACCGTTCCAGAAGACCCGACTGTTCAGTTCACCGGCATTCAGGCTGATAAAGGACTTCAACATTTACCTCTTCCCGAAGCATATCACCGTCCGCACTGATCTGTACAGGTACTACAATGAAGTCAAGACACGAAACATCAATAACCCGAATCTCCTGATAGAACCTGTTTTCACAAAAGATTTCCAGTGGAACCGGTTCTATGATGTCAAGTATGATATCACAAAGCAGTTGAAGGTCGACTTCACCGCAAGCAGTATTGCCAGGATTGATGAACCTGCCGGGGGTGTTGACCGGAGGCGTTACCCGGAGCTCTTTGACGCCTGGCGTGACTCGGTGATGGCGAACCTGGCCGACTTCGGGCGAACCACAAACTATTATCACCTCCTTAATTTCAACTACAACGTTCCCGTCAACAAGCTGCCGCTGCTGTCATGGGTCACTTCAAATGCGAGATACAGTGCCAGGTACGACTGGCTTGCCGGGACTGTTTTCCCTGACTCAATGAACATCAGACCGGGCAACATTATAAAGAACTCGAATAACGGCCAGTTCACCCTGCAGGCCAACCTCACAAACCTGTACAGCAAGGTTAAGTTCCTGAAGGAGGTTGAGGCTTCAACCCAGCCCGGGGCACAGAGGCGCATGAGCCTGGGCTACGAGGAGGTCACCCACAGCCGCAAGGGTATTGTCCTGAGGGCCGGAAAGCCACGGATCATCAACCATAACCTGAAGACAAGGGATGTAACAGTAACGGTCACTGCACCTGACGGCACCGTGGTCAACGGAAAATTTGATGTGGTATCAGACATGCGGATCGACTTCATCCCCGATATTGATGTCACGAACGCCAGTGTGGATATCAAGGGCAGGGTTGAGAAGAAACCGGGTATCGCAAGCGTTGCCGGGAAGTACCAGATCGG
>JAKAXP010000386.1 GCA_021816545.1 Bacteroidota bacterium | reverse complement strand
ATGACGATGCGATCAGCGCTGCTGTTACAGCGAGAATAACTAAACCTTTGATTTTCATTGTGTATGTTTTAATTTGATTTTTGGCAAAGATAATATTTTGAATTTCAAGTGAGGGATATTACTGTTCTTTTATTACTTCGAGAAGTTCCACCTCAAATATAAGTGTCTCAAAGGGTTTGATGACATTTCCCGCACCCCTTTCGCCATAGGCGAGATCATACGGTATAAAAAGCATCACCCTTGAGCCCTCCTTCATGAGCTGGAGTCCCTCGACCCATCCGCGGATGACATTGCTTACCCTGAACTGGGCTGGTTCACCCCGGTCATATGATGAGTCGAACTTATTCCCGTCAATTGTTTTACCGGTGTATTGCACCTTTACGATATCTTCCGGACCCGGAGTTGCCCCTGTTCCCTCCTGAAGCACCTTGTACTGCAGTCCGCTGGCGGTTGTTACAACCCCTTCCTGTTTTGCGTTCTCTGACAGCCATGTTCTTGCAGCTTCTATCTCCTTACCGTATCTGGCCATCATACGCGCCCTTTCACGTCTCTGCATATAGCTGACAATAAAGGCGTTGGCGGTAGTGTCGCTCATGAGGGTCTTTTCCTTTGAAGCATCGGTCATCCCTTTTGAGAACATCTTTGTATTGATAGTGATACTGTCACCTTTGTAGTAATTGAAATTTGCCACACCAAGTGCATAGGAGAGGGAGTCATCAGAGGTGGGCAGTTTTGATTTCTGGCCGTTTGCCGGCATGATTGCGATGGCAGCCACAGCCAAAGCGAGCATGAGTTTTGTGATTTTCATTTTCTTGAATTTAAATCCACTGATAGCGGTAAAATCTCAAAATTTTCTGTTTCAGTGGCGCAAATATACCATAATTCATTTCTTCACAGCGCGGATGGGCACTCTTTTTCCGGGGCGACCGGGAAGGAGAGCTGGTTCAGACCTTTACAGCCCGTGTAAAGCCTCTTTTCCCGGGGATAGGGAAGATGAGCCTCTTCACATCTTTACAGCCCTTGTAAAGCCTCTTTTCCCGGGGATAGGGAGATAAGCCACTACACATCTTTACAGCCCGTGTAAAGTCTCTTTTTCCGGGGATAGGGAGATAAGCCTCTTTACATCTTTATAGCCCGTGTAAAGACTCTTTTCCCCGGCGGGCCGGGAAGGTGCTCAACTTCGAACCCCATCGACCGGAGCATTCTCTTCAGGTTTCCTTTGGCTGAATAGGTAACGAAGACAGATCCGGGATGTGTTGCTGAAGCAATCCGGTGCATTACCTCTTCACTCCACATCTCCGGTTGCTTGTCAGGCCCGAAGGCATCGTAATAGATCAGGTCATAAATGCCTGAGGGGCCTTCAACCGTCAGGTCCGTCTCCCGCTTTTCCAGGGTGAACCATTCCGTGATTGCCAGGGGAGTGTTCCACGGTGCATGGTGGATTGCCCTGAAAAGTTCATTGCCTCCTTCCCCGGCAAGGTTGCCGTAGTTTAGCCCGCTTACGAGTTGCGGATCAAGAGGGTACTTCTCGAGGCTTGTGTAGCTGACCCGGATTTTCTCCCGGCCTGCCTGAAGAGCTGTCAGGAGGGCGTTGAGACCTGTGCCGAAGCCGACCTCCAGGACGGATATCTCTCTTTGCGACAGGCTGGCAAGGCCGGCATTGATGAAAATATGTTTTGATTCGGTAAGTGCCCCGAAACGGGAATGGTAATGTTCATCCATCTCCGGCACGTAGAGGGTGTGGGAACCGTCCTGGGTCAATATGAGTTTGGTGTCCATTTTTTAAATGAAGGCAGTACTAGTCGGCTGTCGGCAGTACCAGTCGGCAGTAGATTCAGTGCTGACTGCTGAGTGCAGACTGTTGACTTTTCTAAGGCCATCAGACTTTCAGACTATCCAACCATGATGAGTCATACCACGTCCTTACGTCTGTGGCTATCATGCCGGCACGCCTGGCAGCCTCTATGCCGAGGTCGCCGTCCTCAAATACCTCACAGTCAGCCGGATCAATGCCCATCAGCCCGGCACACCTTAGGAATGTTTCAGGATGGGGCTTATGATGCTTCACATCATTGGCAGTAACAATTATATCAAAATAGTCCCTGATACCAATTATCTCAAGTGTTTTCTCAACAGCTTCGCGGTGTCCCCCGGTACCGACTGACATCGGCATTTTACCGAAATATTTCTGCACCAGTGCGGTGACAGGCTCAATGGGAGTTACGTTGTGCTGAATTGCAAAGAACTCTTCAAGCTTAACCTTCATAATATCATCCGGAGAAACGATGCCGGTTTTACCGTTGACGGCAATCACCTCCTCGGCGATCTTCCAGCCCGGTGCACCCGTCTGTGCCTGCAGGAACTCAGTGTCCATGATGATGCCGAACCTTGCGCATGCCTTCTGCCATGCAATGTAATGCCACGGCATAGTGTCAGCGAGGGTTCCGTCAAGATCGAAAATGAGTCCTTTGACTCCGGGGGTGATATCGTAAACAGGCATCAGGTGTT
>JAKAXP010000060.1 GCA_021816545.1 Bacteroidota bacterium | reverse complement strand
CGCCTCAAGAGTGTCATTTGTAAAGGCGCTTGTCTGTGAATAGAATACACCGGCGACTTTTGTAAGAAGCTCGTCAGCGCGGTCAAATTTTGCAATTGTATTCGCAAAGGTCGGCGCCTCTTCTGATGAGGTGATCTCCGCGATATTCAGCCTTGCAAGGACGATGCCCGAGTCAATGGCGGGAAGGTAATCCTCGTTGGTTATCTTATCAAAGGGCGGAACACCGAACGGGGTCTTCCATTCAGCGAAGAAGGGGTTGCCCTGCTCCTTCTTTTCAGTGTTGCACGATACAGCCGCAACGGCGACTGCCATCATGAGGATGAATACTCTTTTCACTTTAAGTTATTTTGTTTGAAATGAATTTTAAGGCTTCAAAGTTAATTTTTTTAAGCAATTCATTCAATGACAAGCCAGGTTGAAATTATTTCCTGTTGGTGGTTCAGTGGCCCCAACGGAAAGCCTGACAAAAAATTTTGTTGATAACTTGTTAAAGTTTGAAACATTTACCCCTTCCCCGGAGTATAAAGTGCAGTTGCATCGGTTAAATTTGATGCGGCTACCAGTAACCTCGCAAAACAACTTTACAGGCGCCTATGAAAAAACATTTACCCGGAATAGTCTTGTCATCAATCACTTTTTGCCTGCTGATAATCTCACTGAGCAGTGTATCGGGACAGACAGGGGCCAGCCAGCCCACGCAGGGAAAATCTGCCGTTTCCGATTCAGTTGCACATAATCTTGCAGAAAGGATAAAAATCTACCCCATTCCTGTGAAGAGTGAGCTGATTGCTGACAATATTGACGGGGTTACCATGATTGAGATCTACGATGTTACGGGGAACAAGTGCCTGAATGAGGTATGTGACAATCACAACCAGGTAATCATTGAGGTATCACAGTTGCGGAAGGGAATTTATTTCGTCAGGTTCATTTCGCCCCGGGCAACGATAATGAAGAGGTTTATAAAGGAATAACCGGCACGTTCTTTTTTTATACACCTACCGCCCTGGATAATCCGGGCGGTTTTTTTGTCTCTGCCTCAGATCATCCTTACAAAATCATTCAGTGCCTGGGATATCTCGACAATTTTTCGGAGGTCGGTGATCTCAGGCCTGTCCTTCGGAGTATGGGTGACATCCTGGTGTTCCATATTCTCGATGAACCACTTTGAAGTCACGGCAACAGCAGGCACTCCGAACTGAACGAAAATGCTGTGGTCGCCCTGCGGCCACTGCGGACCAGTTGTTATTCCCGGGTACCTGTCAATTGTCTCCTTCAGCTTTCGTGAGAGCTCCTCCGGGAGACCGAACTCCGAAAAGGCCGACATCCCCTCCTGGTAGCCTGCACCGTCAATATTGATGTCAAGGATCATCGAGCCGAATTTTCCCTGGTTCGCCTCGATGTAATTCATCTGGCCGGGGACTGCATAATAATCCTCCCCGTTGAATGCTACCAGTTCCACCTGCCTCGGACCGTCATAATCCCTGAGCAGTTCTGCCATAAGCAACAGGGTAACCACCCCCGTGGCGTTGTCGATGGCGCCCGGGGTACCCTTTTTCGCGTCAATATGTGCCGAAACAACTATCCTTCCTGCATCTTCCTTTCCCTTTACCGCGATAATGTTGTAACCCTTGCCTGGTATCCGTTCTGACACTGATTTGAGGGAAACAGTCTTGCCGGCAAGGGGATGCAGCCTTCTCCCCTCCTCCTCCGTCATGAACACGGAGGGTATGTCGAAGTCTCCGTCCTCGAGGAGAGGGAACGGGTAAACGCCACCGGCAAGGGCTGAATTCCTGCCGGTTGCACCTATCACGGCAGCCGGTCTCCCCTTTTCAAGAAGAGATATAATCTTCTGATGCTCCTCGGGGTTATAGAAGACGAAATTCTTTGGCATCAGCTGTTCCCTGGCGATCTCACCGTGAAGCAGGATTATCTTTCCTTCAATATCGGCCTGCTCCAGCTCCTCTGCTGTTGAGGCTGCAAGCAATTGGGCACTGCCGTTGAAAGGGAGAGAGTACGGTCCGGTGAAGACTTCAAAGGTTTTGCCGTTGCAATGCAGGGAGGCACCTCCGTCATGCCAGTCAATGGCATCAAATTCCACAGCAGAGGTTTTCCATCCCATTTTTGAAAGCTCTTTTTCCAGGAAACGGGTAGCCTCCCTGTTTCCTTCACTGCCGACAGACCTTTCTCCGATCCTGTTGCACAGGGTATCAAGGTAATAAAGGCTTTTCTCGTAAAGATTACTTATCATGGCATTTAAATAAAAACCTGTCCTTCCCGGCATTTAACCCCTGCCGTCGCATGGTCTTCAGCTTCCGGTTATTCCTCCCGGTTCTTCATCTTAAAGCTGTAATAATTCTTCACCATTTTCCCGAAATGCTTGTCTCTTCTCCGTTTCTCAGCGATGGTGGTGTTGAACCTTTCCTGCTCCTTCAGCATTTTAAGATAGTTTTCGTATGACTCCCTGTTGACGAAGCCATTCTCAACTGCCTCAATAACTGCGCAACCCTGTTCATTAATATGAAGACAGTCGGGAAACCTGCATTTCCCGGCCAGCTGACTTATATCGGCAAAAGTGACGTTAAGTCCTTCTGCATCATCCGTCAGTCCAAGTTCCTTCATACCGGGTGTATCAATAATTATTCCTCCGTTATCCAGCAAAAACAGTTCCCGGTGCTCGGTGACATGTTTCCCCTTGTTTGTGCTGCTGCTTATTTCTCCTGTTCTCAAGACTTCCCTCTTAAGAAGAGAATTAATCAGGGTTGATTTGCCAACTCCCGAAGAACCGATAACGCAATATGTTTTGCCTCTCTGAATCATCCCCATAAGCTGGTCAGAACCTTCCCCTGTAACATTGCTGAGCAGGATATACTTCACCTGGCTGTCGCGTTTTTCGAGGATCCTTACAGCTTCGCATATATCATCCCGGCTCACCATATCGGTCTTGCTGAGGATCTGGATCGGTTCGATACCTGCTGAGTAACAGATTGTCAGGTATCTCTCAAGCCTGTTAATGTTGAAGTTGTTGCTTAACGCCTGAACTATAAATGCAGAGTCGATATTGGCGGAGATTATCTGTATCTCTCCGGGTTTCCCGACTGCCTGGCGGGCAAGGATCGATTTCCGCGGCAGGATTGAATTGATTATCGCCTGGTCAGGACCGTAAGGGGTTATTGTCACCCAGTCGCCCACAGCAGGAAAATCCTTTCTTGATGCCGCTGAATATCTCATGTTGCCTGTTATCTCAGCATCATATTCATCCTCCCCGTCTGAAACTGCGTATCTTTCACGGTGCTCCCTGATAACCCTGCCGATTTTTGTCCCGGGTGACAGGTTTTCTTTGATATATTCTGTAAGTTCCGGAGTCAGGCCCAGTGCCTGAAGATGGGTGAGCCGATGTGGTGATTCGTCTTTCATAATGTTCATTTGCTTACCGCAAGTGACAGGGTATGTGTCAGAAGTTCCGGACCGCCGTAAGATCCGTGCCCCGGAATTACAGTCTTCGCATCCGGGAACTTCCGGATAATCCATTCCACCGTCCCCTGATACGCGGATGTGTCGCCGTCAGCCGTATTACCGAGATTACGGGCATCGATGCTCTTGCAGATACAGCCCGGGAAGAGGATTCTTTCGGAGGGAATCCAGACAACAATATTGTCCGTTGAATGAGCAGCACCGGGGAAATAGCACCGCACCTGCCCTCTTCCGGGGTTCAGGACAAGTGAATCGCTGAATCCCTCGTCCGGTACCGGAAGTCCTTTTTCCCGTGCAATTTCACAGGTCATGTTGCTTGCGTATGACCTGACCTTCCTGCTTTTCAGGTATCCCAATCCCCCCATGCAGTCCTCGTGCCAGTGGTTGGGAACAAATCCCTTTACCTTCAGTCCCATCTCCTTTTCCATATAGGTTACCAGCATTTCGGTCTGAGCGTCGTTCCACGGGGTATCAAACAGATATGCCTTATGCCTGTCCGTGTATATCAGCCCGTTTGCTGATACCCGGCCATAACCCGGTAAAACGGCAGAAGAAAGATGTATCAGTGCATTTTCAGATATTCTTAGAAGCAACAGATCATCGGATATTTTAATTGTATCCTGCGACCAGGCAGCCTGCCAGGCAGACATAACAAAAACAAACAGCAGGAGTTCTCTCATTGCACTGTAGGATTCGCAGGCCAAATTACGAAAAAAGCCGCTTTTGATGCGGCTTTTTGAATGTTTACCTGAAACCAACCAAGGGAGATTTATGATCATCTCTCATAATAAAGACGGCCAATCGGCAGGAAAGTTTACAATCAGCTGAAATTTTTTTTCAGATCCCGGATCCGGGCTGACTAAGATTCTGATAACCTGGCCGATTACATTTCACGGTTTTCTCTTCTGCAGCTTCGGGTGTATCTCCAGGAGGAGCGGCATGGCGGCCGAACCGTACCATTGGTACATCTCTGTCACGAAGATTCCGTTTGTCACTGTCGGGTCTCCACTGACCAGACCTTCTGCTTCCTCAATTGTCGGGACATCAAACAGAAATAGTCCCCGGTACTGGCTGTCATTATCCTCAAAGGGGCCTGCTGCAACAAGTTTGCCTTCCCGGGCGAGCTTATCCATATTTGAGAAGTGGCCCCTGAACAGACTGTCGCGCAGCTCCCTGTCCTCTATATTAGCTGGGCCTGACTTGAGGATTACGAGCACATAGGTTTTCATGCCGCGTTCATCAGCACCGAGTTTTGCTGCAAGTGTTGAGTCATATTCCGGAGTGTTGGCCTGTGCGGTTGCGAGGAGGGATGCCAGTGTCAGTGATATTGTTATCAGGTACTTCTTCATTTCAGTCGAATTCAATTATACATTCAATAACAAATAATCATTCCTTAAGTTTTTACTATCAAAATCACTCTTAAGAAATTCAGTTATATTTGCAGCCGCTATGCCCCGTGGGTATGGCGAGTCCGGAGAGATGCCAGAGTGGTCGATTGGGGCGGTCTCGAAAACCGTTGTCCGGGCAACTGGACCGAGGGTTCGAATCCCTCTCTCTCCGCAACTGACAATACAGGCCGTACTGCTGCAAGGCAGTACGGCTTCTGTTTTTCAGAGGTTCGCCGAATGAGCTTGCTTATGAGGGGAAACGCTGAAAACAGAAGTGCATGCGCCAGGCGCATACTTGTATTGTCAGTTGCAGGTTCCCCATCAAGGGATCACGATCCGCCAGCCGGCGGAGAGTAATCCACTGATCACCGCAGGTAATCCCTTTAACTTCCCCACGTATCCCTGTATTGTCAGTTGCAGGTTACCCGGCAGAAGATCACTTCCGCAGCTAGTAACCCCCTTTCACCTCAGTTAATCCGGTATCCATTAAACAAATACCGGTTAAACTTGATTTCACGGATTTCGTAACTTGTTAGTCCTTTTGGGAAGAGACCACTATCACTTCAATAAAATGAATACTAAGCCACAAACCCAGGAATGCTGCCCTGAATTCCACCCTGAAAAGTGGGACGGTAAAACGCACATATGGGAGAGCAGAAAATTCGTCAAAGACTCCCTGCCGACCCTTTTCCACATTCCATTTCCGCCGACTATCGGCAGGAAGATCACAAGGATGTGGAAGTCAATTGAATCATCCGGATCTGCAGAGCCTGATAAAACAAGCACGCTTGTTCTGTTCCATGACCCGTCTGCCTTCAGGTCGGATATCCTCATTTCGGTTGAGAAGGAAGTTCCCGGAGAAAATAATGTTGCCATGTCCGGAAATTTCATCAGCAGGACATTCGACGGTGAATATAACGACATACCTAAGTTCATCAGAGTGATGGATAAGTACCTGGCGGAGACAGGAAAAAAGGCGAAGGACTACTATGTGCATTACGCCTACTGCCCGAAATGTGCCAAGAAGTTTGGTCACAATTATATGATACTTTTTGCCGAGGTACAGAATAACTAGTATCGGGATTTGGTTTTCATCCCTGTCCCCGATGTCGGAATTCCAACCAGGATGCATTTGCGAGGTTTCAACTTTATTGACAGCACATTGTTTTAACTTTGCAACATTGAAACGATGAGCGAAAAATCATTTGCCATAGAAGGGATGAACTGCGCCTCATGCGCAGCACATGTGGAAAAAGCCGCGGCAAAAGTGGAGGGGATCACATTTGCCAGTGTCAACCTTGCAACGGAACGGCTGACGATCTCCTATGATGACAGAAAAACATCTGTAGAACAGGTAGTTGAAGCCGTAAACAAGGCCGGTTACAAGGCCATTGATGATGAGAAGGAACGGAGAGCATCCATTCCGGAGTCTGAAAAGCTGAGAAAAAGGCTGATATGGTCTCTTGTATTTACAGTCCCGCTACTCGTACTAACAATGTCGGCCATGGCCGGGGCGAAGTTGCCTGGTATCATATCACCGGAGGCCAGTCCTCTCTCCTTCGCTTTTCTCCAGTTAATGCTTACCACACCGGTAATAATCACCGGACGCAGTTTTTACATTGCAGGAACAAAGACACTTTTAAGGGGCAATCCAGGTATGGACACCCTTGTGGCCATGGGTACTGCTGCCGCATTCCTGTACGGCATTTACGCCACATTCCGCATTGCAGGCGGGGACACCCACTTTGTACATAATCTTTATTATGAATCAGCCGCAACAATCATCACCCTGATAACGATGGGGCGGTTTCTCGAGGCGCGGTCAAAGGCAAAGGCCGGCAATGCAATACGTCAGCTCCTTTCGCTGGCACCTCCCCTGGCAACCGTTATAAGAGATGGTAAGGAGAAGACGGTACCGGCATCAAAGGTAAAGGTGGATGAGCTTGTCGTAGTCAGACCCGGAGAACGGTACCCGACTGACGGGATTGTCACCAGCGGACTTACCTCCGCTGATGAGTCAATGCTTACCGGAGAAAGCATACCGGTTGAAAAGAGCGAAGGATCTGAAGTCACCGGTGGGAGTATCAACCTTAACGGCTCGGTAACATACCGGGCCACCAGGGTTGGCAGTGAAACAACCCTCGCCCGGATTGTCAAACTCATGGAGGAGGCGCAGGGGTCAAAAGCACCCATCGCGAGACTTGCGGACAAAATATCGGGCATATTTGTACCTGTTGTCATGAGCCTGGCATTCCTGTCAGGAACAGCCTGGCTTATTGGAACAGGTGATTTCCAGCTGGCATTCAGGGTGCTCATCTCAGTTCTGATTATTGCGTGTCCCTGCGCATTAGGGCTTGCCACACCGGTGGCGGTGATGGTTGGGACTGGCAGGGGTGCGCAGCAAGGCATACTGATCAAGGGTGGTGAAGCCCTTGAAACGGCACGCAAAGCCAGAGTGATAGTGCTTGACAAAACCGGTACAGTCACAACCGGAGTCCCTGTGGTAACTGACATTGTTCCGGTGACCGGTACGGATGAAAAGACGCTGGCCTCGCTGGCCGCCAGCGCGGAGAGCCGGTCTGAGCATCCGGTGGCAAAAGCTGTTATCAGTTTTGCAGAGGAAAAGCGATACACCTTCTCAGCTCCCGAAAGATTCAGTGCCCTTCCCGGTTACGGTGTTGAAGCAGCTGTCGATGGCAGCCATGTCCTTGCCGGCAGCAAAAGACTGATGAGTGAGCGAAAAGTCGAAACTTCCGGGGCAGACAAAGCTGCAGATGATCTTTCTGTCAATGGAAAGACCGTGATGTATGTGGCTGCGAATGGTCAATGCCTTGGAGTGATTGCGGTGGCCGACACTATCAGGCCAGGCTCGGCATCAGCAATCACTGAAATGAAAGCCATGGAGCTTGAGGTGATGATGATAACAGGTGACAGTATTCAGACTGCAGAACGGATTGCCTCCGAGGCCGGCATTGAAAGGGTAATTGCAGGTGTCTTGCCGGGCGACAAGGCCGGGGAGATAAGAAAGATCAGTAACAGCGGCAAAAGTGTCATCATGGTGGGTGACGGCATAAACGATGCACCTGCACTCGCCACCGCCGATGTGGGTATTGCAATCGGCTCAGGAACAGATGTGGCTATTGAGGCAGCCGATGTGGTACTTATTAAAAATGATCTTGGCGATGTGGTACGCACACTGAAACTTAGTCACAGCACTATCCTGAATATCAAACAGAACCTCTTCTGGGCATTCTTCTACAATATACTGGGCATCCCCGTGGCCATGGGCTTTCTGCATCTTTTCGGCGGTCCGTTGCTTAATCCAATGTTTGCTGCTGCAGCAATGAGTTTCAGCTCTGTCTCAGTAGTGTGGAATGCATTGAGACTCAGAAAACTCAAACTGTAGAATATTTTTTTCTTAAACTTTTCTGCTGCCGCGTTAAACCTTTGCGCATTCGTTTCATCTGTGTAATTGTAAACAGGGACAATTATCCAAATCAATAACAAATTACAATCACTCATGAAAACGAAACTATTCTTTATGGTGGTGGCATTTTCCGCTATGACGGTCTTTGCCGCAGGACAGACAGCACAGACTGCACCTCAGGTTCAGCCCGGCCAGGGCCAGGAGCAGTGTCTTCGAAACGGCCAGGGTCTGCACTACGGACAGGCCCAGGGTCCGGGTAAAAGACACCCCCGCGGTCATGGAATGATGGCCGGAAGAGGTGCCGGCAGAGGTAATGGCATGATGGCCGGGAGGGGTGCAGGCCGCGGGCAGAGAGTTGCCCCGGGCAGAGGCCTTCATAACGGACAGGGTCCTGCATTCGTTGATGCCAATAAGGACGGCGTCTGCGATAACCTGGCAACAGCCCCTGAAAAGAAATAAACCCCACCCACGGTTAAATGCAGAAAGAGATCCACACGGGTCTCTTTTTTATTTTTGGATGTCGTTGCCAACACTATTCCTCCCCTGCAGCAGTATCAGTCGGCAGTACCAGTTGGCAGTCGGCAGTAAATCGTTGCCAACACTAAGGCCTTCCCTACAGCCTGGCTCCTTCTCCGCCAGCTGGCGGATCGGCCCCCTCTTGCCTTATTGAATAAATAGTACCTTTATCCGATAACAGGATCAGGCTTTGTACCTAACCATAATCATCCCCGCCTATAATGAAGCCGGCACAATTGAGGTGACGCTGGAGCGGATCCGCAAAACCGTCATGCCGGGCTTCGTGAGGCAGGTGGAGGTGCTGATTGTCGACGACTGCTCAACTGACGGATCAGCCGGCCTGGTAGAAAAAGCAGCCGAAGGATACCCAAAGACAAGGATCATCAGTCTCCCGGTCAACTCGGGCAAGGGTGCTGCCGTAGCGGTTGGGGTGAAAGAAGCGCAGGGCGACACAATCATCATCCAGGATGCCGATCTCGAACTTGATCCGGCAGACATCCCGGCACTGGTTGAAAGGATGTACCGGGATGACCTCGACCTTGTAAGCGGAACCCGCTTCTCGGCAGCAAAAGGGCATCCCGGGCATGCAACTGCAGCCATAATCCTTAACAGGATAATTTCAGCCATAGCTGCCGGAATGACACGGAGACAGATTACCGACCTTACCTGTGGCTATAAACTCTTCAGGAAAGAGCTGTTCGGTAACCTGAATCTCACGGAAAAGAGGTTCGGCTTTGAAACCGAACTGATGTTCAAGGCACTGAAGGACAGCCGGACGAAATTTGCAGAGGAGCCGGTCACATACTCCCCGCGGAGAAAGAGCGAAGGCAAGAAGATTCATTTCGGCGACGGACTGGGGATAGCCGCCAAACTGTTCAGGTACGGGCTCGCAGGTAAAAACTGGCTTTCCCTTCTCACAGTCATCCTGTTAATTACTTTCATGGTCGGTGTAATGCTGAATGAGAAGCACTGGAAGGATGAAAGGCGTGTAATAGAATGGGATGCAATCTCATATTATGCCTACCTCCCGGCCGCATTCATTTACAATGACCTGTCACTGAGCTTCGCTGATAACTATCAGGGTCCCCATAAATTCATAGTTTGGCCAGATAAGGGGCCCAAGGGCAGATATGTGATCAAAACCAGTATGGGCCTATCAATGCTCTGGAGTCCCTTCTTCCTTGCAGGCCATGCTTCAGCGCTCTTAACAGGTGCCGATGCCGGCGGTTATTCCCCTCCATACAAATTCTTCCTCCTGGTTGCGGCACTTTTTTTCCTCGCCACCGGACTTGCATACCTAAGGAAAATACTCCTGCTGCATTCATCTGATGTCATTACAGCAGTGGTCCTGGCGGCATTTGTCATCGGGACCAACCTCTACTGGTACACCCTCTACCAGGGAACAATGTCACATGTCTATTCCTTTGCTCTTATAAGTGCATTTGCCTGGTATTCAATGAAATGGCACACAGATGGCAAAAAGAGCGCATGGCCTGCGACAAGACTGGGACTTCTGCTCGGGTTGATTACACTGATACGCCCGACAAACATTGTGATAGTCCTCATTTTCTTGATGTACGGGATTGTTTCGGCAGACAGCCTGCGCCGGAGATTCAGGGAAATGATTGCTGACTACAGATTGCTTATCGTTATTGCAATTGCAGTAGTCGCAGTCTGGGTGCCGCAGATGATCTACTGGAAGGAGATGACCGGACAATTGCTCTATTTTTCATACGGGAGCAATGAACGGTTCTTCTTCGGTGACCCGGCAATAATAAATGGCTTATTCAGCTGGCGGAAGGGCCTTTTTATCTATACTCCACTGATGATCTTCGCATTTTCAGGCATCATAACCCTCTGGAAACTTAAGTCTCCCCATGCCCTGGCTGTGACAGTTTTCGTTCCGCTGAACATATATATTGTCTTTTCCTGGTGGTGCTGGTGGTACGGCGGGGGATTCGGGCAGCGGGCCTTTATTGACAGCTATGCACTGATGGCAGTGTCATCCGCATCACTCTTCTCTGCCGGCATTTCCTCCGGCAAAAAATGGGTCAGCCGCTCTGTCCTGGCAGCCTTCATACTGCTGAGCTCCCTCGGCATATTTTACAATGTCCAGTATTATCACGGTGCAATTCACTGGGATTCTATGACGAGGGAGGCATACTTCGATTCCTTTGGCAGGATCAGACCTTCGGCGAATTTCAACCAGCTCCTCGAAGCACCCGACTATGATAAAGCAAGAGAGGGCTCCGGCAGATAAATATCTTCCGGAAACCCTCCGAACCAATTAACACAGACATATGGAAAAGGCAATGCGGATATCCAGGCGCCTCATGGCAAGTATCCGCAGAACATATTTATCCTATTTTGCCTTGTTGATGCTCGAAATGATATAATCCTTCGGCTTCACTCCTATGATTCTTTCAACCTCTTTCCCGTCCTTGAAAAGGATCATCGTGGGGATGTTCCTGATGCCGTATTTGGCTGCAACCTGCTGCTGCTCATCCACGTTGAGCTTGTAGATTGTTGCCGTACCCTCCGTGGCCTCGGCCACTTCGTTAAGTATAGGTGCCATCATCTTGCAGGGCATGCACCAGTCGGCCCAGAAATCAACAAGCACGATACCGCTTTTTGTTTTATGGGCAAAATTCTGCGCTGTCAGATG
>JAKAXP010000385.1 GCA_021816545.1 Bacteroidota bacterium | reverse complement strand
TTCCGATTCTGTGCTGCACGCATTGATTTTACCGTTTTCCCGGGAACCTGAAAAACGTAATTGGCAGCATCAACATTCGGATTGACTGCCACAACGGTGATTTTCTTTCCCGAAGGGTCAATAAATGCAGACATTGGCATCTGGTCCGAGGTCACCTTAATCCTCACATACCCCCTGTCAATCTCCTTTGAGAAGTGCTTCATGACGTAATAAAATGGAGTGAGGGTATAGGCACCTGCGGAACTCAGCTTTATCATGGAGTCATTGTTGGTGTCAGCCCAGGCCATCAGCCAGTAGATATAGCCTGAGGCATTTGCCTCGTTGAGGTTCTGGATGATGAACCATGCCGTATTCAGCCATGTGAAGTTCGAGTACTCCGTCATGATGCAGGGTTTGTTGCCGTAGCTGTCGCGGATCATGTTCAGGTCAGCCTTCGTCTGTGCAATCAGTGTTGATGAGGAAAAGTTGTAGGTGTGGTAAGCATATGCAGCCAGATGAGCCTTGTTCTTCAGCGGATCCGACAGGAGGGCGAAGGTATTGCCTCCGAATTTGGTGCTGTAGCCAATGTTTTCAGCCTCAGGGCCCAGCATCTTCGGCGGGTTGGCCCTGGTGCTGATTTTGTTCCAGACTGCGTCGAAGGCAGCATCATAACCCGGGAAATCAGCTGTCTCCGTCGGCCGCCATTCACACGTCTCCCAGTCGGGAGTAATCCATCCCGGTTCATTCTGGATGCTTATATAGTCAGGATTGAACTGCAGGTTATCAAGTAAATCGTTCCAGTATTCGCCGAAGGCATCATAGACATAGGCCCCATCCACCTTCTTAAGGGTTCCCTGGCGCAGGTTATTGTTGCTCTTCAGCGCCGACGGAGGAGTCCATGAACTCAACAGGGTAAGTACACCCGGGTTGAGCTGTTTCGCTATTGCATACAGGTCACCTGTGACAGTATAAAGATTCTTTATCGATGTGTTCTCCATCGTGGTGGTGGTTTTCACGGCGGGGTATCCCATTGGGTAATAATTGTTCTTGAACCTGAGTATGTCTGTGCCAAGGTCCTCGAAAAGAAGCTTGCATATCTGTTCTTTCTGAGGGCTCGCGGTGATCCTTTCAGAGTACCAGGTCAGGGATCCCCCGAAGCCAATCATCTCCTGGTAGGTCACCGAAGGATCAATTATGGCATTCGTTATAACAGGGACAACTTCCGGATCAGGCGGACCTTCAGGATCTCCACATGACTGGCAGAGCGACAGGAGACTGCATATCAAAGCAAAAGATGCTATTCTTTTCATTAATCAGCAATTATGGGTTAAAAATCAGGCCCTGAACGCCGGATACGCTGACTGCCAGGGCCGAAATCCGGCAATCACACTACGGTAAGCACCGCTTTCTGCAGGTCCTCATCCCTGGATGATGATCCGGTCATTATCTCAAACTCACCCGGCTCCACCACATACTTCATGTCAATGTTATGGAATGCGAGGGTGCCAGGTGTAATGTCGAATGAGACCTTCCTGGTTTCTCCGGGCTTCAGGGAAACACGGGCAAACCCTTTCAGCTCCTTCACCGGGCGGGTCACGGTGCTGACCACATCACGGATATAGAGCTGCACAATTTCATCTCCTGGCAGCTTTCCTGCATTCATGACCTCCACGGTCACCCTGGCGGTCTCGCCTTTTTTGACAGTGGCTTTTTTCAGGACAGGCTTGCCGTATCTGAATCTTGTATAACTAAGCCCGTATCCGAAGTGAAACAGCGGCCTGACATCCTGCGAGAGGTAGTCCTGCCACTGTGCACTGGGCTTGTGATTGTAGTAGAGGGGCAGCTGGCCGGCCGACTTCGGGAAGGTGATTGTCAGTTTCCCCGAGGGATTGACCTCTCCGAAGATGATGTCTGCGGCTGCGGTACCGGTCTCCTGGCCCATGTACCATCCCTCGATTATTGCGGGAACCTTCCCTGCAATTGCATTTATTGCCAGCGGGCGCCCGTTCATAAGGTAAAGAACCACAGACTTTCCGAGGGCGGTAATGGCTTCTGCCAGTTCGTTCTGTTCGCCGAAGAGATCGAGGGTCATGTTGTCACCAAGGTGGTTCTTTGCCCATGCTTCGCGGCACAGATGCTCGTTCTCGCCCAGTGCGAGGATGACAAGGTCAGCAGCGGATGCAACTTTTACGGCCTCCTTTATAAGCTTCAGGTTCTCCTCTCGTGAGGCAAACCTTATCTCGTCATACTTCCAGTTGAAGTAGCTCAGGGTGGTGTTGATTGTAAGCCTGCATCCCTGCGCGAAGAGCACCTCGGTCCCGTTTCCGGCCTTTGCCCTGATACCGTCAAGGAGACTCACCTTTTCATACGGTTCACCGGAGTAACCCCCGAACCAGAGGTCATTTGCACACGGGCCAATTACTGCTATCCTTTTGTATTTGCCTTTCTTCAGCGGCAGCAAACCCTCATTCTTCAGGAGTACGATTGATTCGTGGGCGGCCTTCAGTGCCGTCTTCCTGTGCATCAGTGCCT
>JAKAXP010000384.1 GCA_021816545.1 Bacteroidota bacterium | reverse complement strand
AAGCTCAAGGAAATGAGGGCCCCGCTCGATGCATATTTCTCCCTGGCAAACGCTTACCGGATAACCAACAGCCTTGACAGTGCCCTTAGTACTTACCGCTTCTTCCAGCAACTGATATCAAAATCATCGGCAATGCAGAACGAGACCTTCGTCAGCCAGCAGATGCAGGCCTGCAATGTCGCAGCGGAACAGATGAAGAAACCGGTTAACGTACTGATTCAGCCACTCAAGGAATATATTAACCAGGGATCTGTTAACGACAGACCGGTTGTAAGCTTTGACGGAAACACAATGGCTTATACCGAAAGAAGAGGCCTCGAAAGCGTTGTCTATGTAACCCGGAGGGAGGGAAACTCATGGGGTACACCGGTCGACATAACCCTGGAAGCATCAATGGGAACAGACTGTCAGACAAGCTCACTTAACAGCGACGGTACGGAACTGTATCTCTTCAAGAACGACAACTACGACGGAAATATCTATGTGACAAGATTCGAAAACGGGAGATGGTCACCGGTTGAAAAACTCAATAAAAACATCAACACCCGTTTCTATGAGTCGCATGCTGCCGTCTCTTCAGACGGGAAGAAACTCTATTTCACCTCAAACCGGGAGGGTGGCCTCGGAGAACTTGACCTGTGGGTCTCTGAAAAAGACGCCCTCGGCGACTGGGGGGTACCATCCAATCTCGGGAATGTGGTCAACACCCCCTACAATGAGGAAACACCCTTTATTTCCGGTGATGGCAATACACTGACATTCAGCTCTGAAGGCCACGGCTCGATGGGCGGATATGATATTTTCCTTTCAAAACTCTCAGCCGGACAGTGGACGAGCCCCGTAAACATTGGCTATCCGGTCAGCACAACAGATGACAACCTGGCATTCCAGCCATTTAACAATGGCAATTCAGGCCTGTACTCAATAATGACAGGGTACAAAAAGAAGGAAATAGCACTTGTCACTTTTAATCCGCCGCAGGCGGAAGAGAAGAGGGACACGGTCACCATCAGCTTCAACCCTGCAGACCTGCCCTATCTTACTGAAGTTGATTCTTCGACACTTATTACCGACCTGGTCATAAGGGATGTCAGGGATACTGACCAGGAGATTGACCCTGATGTACTATATTACACTGTTCAGGTAATGGCGCTTTACAACCCGGTTGACCCTGCATATTTTGAATATGCAGAGATCTCGGTATTCTACAACCTGGATGACCGTTTCTACCGGTACACAACCGGCAAATTCAATACGAAAGCCAGCGCCTACGCAGAAAAAGAGAGACTGCTGAAACTCGGGTACCCCGATGACATCTTCGTGAAGAAAGTCTACAGAAATGATTCTGGAAAATGACGGGATCAGGCTCCGTGCCGTTGAGCCCGAGGACCTGGAGTTGCTTTACCTGTGGGAAAATGACGAAACCAACTGGAAACAGAGCAATACACTTGTACCCTATTCCAGGTACATCCTGAAAAAATACATCGCAGGCTCACATAAAAGCATCTATGAGACAGGCCAGCTCAGGCTTATGATTGACGTGCTCCCGGATGAACGGACTGTGGGTACCATAGACCTTTACGACTTCGATCATTTTCACAACCGCGCAGGAGTTGGCATATTGATTGCCGATCATGCTGACAGGAAAAAGGGTTATGCGTCAGCTGCATTGGTTTGCCTTACCGCTTATGCATTTGATACAATTGGTCTTCATCAGCTTTGGTGCAACATCCTGGAAAATAATACCGAAAGTATGCAGCTGTTTACACATCACGGCTTTGAAATATGCGGCGCCAGGAAGGAATGGATAAGGACCGGCAACGGATACGAGACCGAATTTAACCTCCAGTTCATTAACCCTAAAAAATAAATACTGCCCAGGGGGTTGGGCAGTATTATTTTTCTCGCCGGCTTAAGAAAGAAGTACCATTGTCAGCCGGAGAGAGGAAACGGGGAATCTAAAAAACACTAATCCTTAAACTCCTCTGTTATTCCGCTTGCAATGCAAAACTAACCGGGCACAGCTTTTCCTACAATACCTATTAATGGGTATTTTTTATATGATGCCGTTCGTGGCAGCAAATATCAGCATATCCACCAGATTATTGGTACCGGTTTTCCTCATGATGTTCTTCCGGTGAGTATTGACTGTGAACTCACTGATATTTAACTCACCTGCAATTCTTTTGCTTGTAAGACCCTGCGAAATATGGTAAATGATTTCCTGTTCCCTTCTTGAAATTGCAGGACTCTCACCGTGAACTTCGGGTACTTCCCGGAACGGCCTTCCGCCCAGCAAAGAAAATGACACCCTGGTGCCACAATGAATATGTGAAATATCCCTGATTACCACCATTTCATATATTCCGTTCTCAGGGTCAATATGACGTGATACCGTAAGTGAGATCCTCGTATACTTACCGTTTATCCTTGCAACCCTGTATACCATATACAGTACAACGTGCCTGTCGGATAAACCTGAAATGTAATTCAACTCCCTGTTCAGGACCATT
>JAKAXP010000059.1 GCA_021816545.1 Bacteroidota bacterium | reverse complement strand
TTTGCCTTCCTGTGCATTCTCGGAGCCATTTACTTCACCTTCAAAGGCTAGCGAGTATTTTGCAGGCTTCGGCGACCTGCTCATCACTCACATCGAGGTGAGTGACCATTCTGATACTTCTTTCTCCTGTTTTAAGTGCCAGAATCCCTTTTGCCCTGATCTTTTCGAGGTATTCATTGGCGGTTATCACCGGCCTAAGGGTAAAGATTACAATATTTGTTCCGCCATAATTAACCTTTTCAACGAAATTGCTCAGTTTCAGTGCATCAGCAAGCGATGCAGCATTGCGATGGTCATCAGCCAGCCTCGCCACATTGTTCCTGAGAGCATAGATGCCTGCGGCCGCGATATATCCTGCCTGCCGCATTGCTCCACCGAATGCCTTCCTTATGCGTACTCCCTGTTTTATGATCTCCCGGTTCCCGATCAGGACTGATCCCACCGGGGCACCAAGTCCTTTTGAGAGACAAATCGAAATTGAATCAAATATTGCCCCGTATTCTTCCGGTTTACGTCCGTCAACTGCCATTGCATTGAACAGTCTTGCGCCGTCAAGGTGAAAACCGAGGTGCCTGTAGTCACACAGGTCCCTTATCCGTTTTAGCTGTTCAAAGTCCCAGCAGGCGCCTGCCCCCCTGTTGACCGTGTTTTCCACCTCCACAAGGCGCGTGAATGCCTTGTGAGGATCATCCGGATTGTTGATATGCTGTTTTACATCCTCGGCAGTGAAGGTACCTTTTTCAGTGTCAATGAGGGCTACAGAGGCCCCTGAGTTGAATGCAACTCCCCCGCCCTCAAAAAGATAAATGTGAGCCATCCGGCTGCATATAACCTCATCACCCGGCCTGGTGTGCACCTTGATTGCAATCTGGTTGGTCATGGTTCCCGAGGGACAGAAAATGGCGCCATCCATCCCGAACATTTCAGCTGACATCCGTTCAAGCTCATTTACCTGCGGGTCCTCTCCGAAAACCATGTCGCCAACGCTGGCTTTCATCATCTGTTCAAGCATTCCGGCCGAGGGCCGCGTAACGGTATCACTGCGCAGATCAATCATCTTTTTTGAAATTTGAGGTCCTAATATAGCTTATTTTTAACCCGGGTTTGAGGAGCGGCATAACTCTTCATCGAAAATTCAATATATTTAACAGATGTATAGCGGGTGAGTAATTATGGAAGTAAAGATAGAGGCAAGCTGGAAGGAGAAACTCAGGGAGGAATTTGAGAAAGATTATTTTTCCGCCCTGACCGGGTTTGTGCGTGAAGAATACCGCACCCACCAGGTTTTTCCTCCCGGAAACAGGATATTCAATGCCTTTGATCTATGCCCGTTTGAAAGCGTCAGGGTAGTTATTATCGGGCAGGATCCGTACCATAACTACGGACAGGCACACGGGTTATGTTTCTCGGTAAATGACGGGACGGAGTTTCCTCCCAGCCTCATTAACATATTCAAGGAGCTTAACCGTGATCTAGGGGTGCCTGTTCCGAAGTCCGGCAATCTCGAGCGGTGGGCCAGGCAGGGGGTGCTGCTTCTCAATGCAATTCTTACCGTCAGGGCCCACCAGGCTCTCTCGCATCAGAACAAAGGATGGGAGCGGTTTACCGATGCGGCTATCAGCCTCCTTAATCGTGACAGGGATAACCTGGTATTCATGCTCTGGGGCGCCTACGCACAGAATAAAGGTGCCACCATAGACCCTTCGAGACACCTGGTGCTCAAAACAGTACATCCTTCTCCCCTTTCGGCTTCACGCGGATTCTTCGGATGCTCACACTTCAGCAAATGCAATGAATGGCTTTCTGCAAGGGGGCTTGAGCCCGTAAACTGGTAATCAGTCCTTCAGTCCCCGTCCGATAATATCTATAAGCTTGCTCGTGTCCTCGTAACCAATAGACATTCTTATCATTCCCGGCTCAGGGTACTTTGCTCCCCAAACTGCCTCAACAGGCATCAGTATAGTATGGTTATCGCCAAGCGTGGGTATGAGACGTATTTCCGGATAAACTGCTGCAATGAATTTGTCGCGGTTCTTTCTCTTTGCTTCAGGGGTTGATCCGGCAAGATCAAATGTTATCATCGCGCCGTACCCCTTCCCGCCAGTAAGCTCTTTTGCTGCCGAATGAGTGTCATGGCTCTCCAGTCCCGGATACAGAACCCGTGCCACCCTGCCCGAAGATTCCAGCATTGAAGCCACGGCAGCGGCATTTTCACACTGCTGCCTGAACCGGAGGTCAAATGATGCCAACTGGGTCTGAAGACGGTATGCATCATCCGGAGAAAGCATATGACCAACAAATTTGCGGTATTCAATTGCGCTTTGCATCAGTCCGTTGTTATTGCCACAGATCACCCCGGCGGTGAGGTTTCCGTGACCAGAGAGATACTTTGTGGCGCTGTGAATGACCATATCGGCCCCGTCATCAAGGGGTTTCCAGAGCATCGGGGTGGCAAATGTATTGTCAATAATGACCTTTGCCCCGTATTTTTTGCCAAGTTCAATGATCCTTCGCCCTTCCGCCACTATAAGCAGCGGATTGGAAATCGTCTCAAAATATAGAATGTCAGGCCTTATATCTGCAAGGGCGTTTTCAAGCTGCCGGTAATCATACCTGCCGTCTGCAGGCCTGAAGAAGCTGACCTCCATGCCCCGGCGCTTTTGCAGCACGCTGCCAATGTATGAGAGGGTGCCGCCGTATATTTCTGAAAAGAAGAGCCAGTTGCTCTGCCTGCCAGCCTCCTGGAATATTGAAAGGGCAATGTCTATGGCGGCCATGCCTGACTGGGCCAGGAGCGCCCAGCCGCAACCCTCAACCTCCATTATTGCCTCTTCGGCAGCCACCACTGTCGGGTTGCGGTACCGTGAATATATGTACATATCCGGCTCACGCTCATGGCCCGTCTCTGCTGAAAAAGCGCCCGAGGTAGCTGCCGCTGTGGGAAGCTCAAAGCCTGAATCACGATATACCGGCGTCCTGACGCTGTTTATCTCTCTCTTCTTCATATTGTTTATCAAAATGTTCTGTTATTGTATCCTTAATGTTTGGAGGCCTGAAATCGCAGTAGAAAAGGAGCCTGTCAGCAACCAGTCCTGCGATGAAAACCACGAGGGCCGCTATGTCCGTTACCTGGCTGTCAGGGTAAATCAGCATAAAAACCAAAGGCAATGCCATAGCCCTTGTGTAGTAGAGTGTACGCGTTAGGCTGTCGGCTTCCGCCGATCTGTACCGCATGACCACAGAAATGGCGGCAAGCATTGAAAAGACAATGAAAATTATGGTCGGTTCAATAAACCAGGTGGCGGCATAGATGCCTGTGAAATATGCCTGGCCGCTGTGGAGTTTCAGGCTAAGCGACCTGTCGGCGGCAAAATAAACATTGTCTACTGATATCAGTGTCAGCAGGGCAAGGAATCCGGTTATCAGCGGCGGGATAAGTCCCGGTCTGACCCACCCGAGGAGTGCCACGAATGCAAGCAGAAGTACCATGGCTATCTCGCGGCTCAGTGGTGATGAGATGATGTTGAGAATTGCCCTCCATGATTTGCGGGGCACTCCGAGGTGTGCCACCGAAACCGCCATTGCCCCGGCCATCAGAAGGAACGGGATGAACCTGAAGGAGGTTGTTTCAATGAGGGCAGTACCCCTGAGCGCCGCAACCATAAGCATCACAGAAACTGTAATTACCAGCACCGAAAAGAGCGCCAGGCTCCACTCCCTCTTCAGCCTGACGGATGAACCTGCTTCGGCGCCAGGGGTGGACGTGATTTCACCTTCAACCGTCACGTCGTCAGCAGGAATTATGAGCGGTGTGTAATGATTTTCAGCATTTTTCAGGAATACAGACGGTTTTATACCTGTGTCAGGGAACCATGCCGGCATAGTGCCGTCAAATTGCTCCGTTTCCGTCATCTTAAGGGCACCTGTCGGGCAGGCAGTCACACAGGCAGGTTCAACCCCTTCCGTCGTCCTGTCGGCACATAAATGGCATTTTTCAATGTATCCGAGGGTTCGATTGATCTTGGGGGCATCATAGGGACACCTCCAGGTGCAATAACTGCATCCCATGCATCTGTCAGGATGATGGATGACTGCGCCGTCCGTACTGACAGTATATGCAAGTGCCGGGCAGCCTGAGGCGCAGGCGGGATCGGTACAGTGGTTACAGGCCATGGAGAGGTTGATGACGCCTACAAGCGGAAGGGCATGGTCATTCCACGCGAAGAGGGTACGGGTGCCTGGCTGCAGCCCGTTTTCGAGGATGCAGGCAGCACTGCAGGCTTTGCAGCTGACACAGAGTGCGGCATCAAAAGTGAATCCCCTTCTCATTGCACAAGCTTTTCAATGTCAGCCCTCGTGTTGTGAAATGCCGCTCCATGGCCCATATCAGTCTCACAGGGTGCAATCAGCCGGTTCACTCCTCCTCCCTCGCCAAGCCAGATGCCGTTCGGGAACACCAGGCTGCCACTTTTTACCCTGGCGGTGACCTTCACTCTGCCTGTCACATCGCCACGGGAGTTGAAGATCCTGATATTGTCGCCACTCCGGAGACCGAGTTTCCTGGCGTCCGTGACGGAGATCTCCCACACCGGCTCATCAATAACACTTTTGATTACTTCCAGGTTGCCAAACTGTGAATGAATCCTTGATGCAATGTTGGGTGTCATCAGCCTGAACGGAAGATGTGATTCCCCGAAGTCTTCAGGGGGCTCATACGATGGAAGAGGATCGACTCCCCACAGTTTTACCGCCCTGTCTGACCATAGTTCGATCCGGCCGGATGGGGTTGCAAACTTCATGCCCGCATAGGCAGGATGCTCATTTTGTTCCGGAATGACAGGCTTCTGAAAAAGCTCCTCACGGACGAAGCCTGGGGTGTGGCTGATCCTTTCAGTAAGCCAGTCATCATAATCTTCGGGGGCCGGTATGCCATTTTCCTTACCGGCGGGAAGCTTCAGCCTCTCTGCCAGGCGCCGGTAGATTTCATTTTCAGGAAGAACCTCACCCGGCAGGTCGGTGACCTTTGGCTTGTACTGGGCATAGGGATTCCAGTATGACCCTACCACATCAGCCTGTTCAAAGATCCCCTTTGCAGGGAGGATGATGTCTGCGATAGCGGCTGTGTCAGTCATAAACTGCTCAACAACCACCTTGAAAGGTATTGATTCCAATGCTTTTTTCACTTCTCCGCTTCCGGGAAGCTGGATTACGGGGTTCCCCCGTTCTATCCAGGCAACTTTAATTGCCGGCTCCTTCAGTGCAAAGAAGTCGGGACCGAATCTTGCCATGGATATGGCACGCCGGAAAGGTTTATCCGCCTCCCTGTCAGGATAATAACTTAGCGGTTCCTTTATATCATCGAATATATAGCTCTGCAGGTTGGCGAAATTGAATCCGCATCCCGGTTTGCCAATCATGCCGGTAATGACCGGGATGGAAAGGATTGACCTTATTGTCTGTCCGCCATTTGTATACCGTTGCAACCCGTATCCGGCCACTACGGTAAGACGCCCGGCACCGGCCGCCATCACGGCAAGATCAACAATCGCTGTTGCAGGTACACCGGTGATTTCCTGGGCTTTGTCAGGTGTTATATGAAGTGATGATGCAAATTGTTCAAATCCCGAAACATGCTTGCTTATGAATTCATTGTCTGTAAGACCGCGGTCAATTATCACCTTCGCCATTGCAAGTGCCAGGGCGGCATCGGTACCGGGCTTCGGCCTGATGAGTATGTCTGCCTTGTCAGCTGTAAGAGTGCGCCTGGGGTCAATTACAACCACCTTTGCCCCGTTCTGCCTTGCCTTTTCAATGTGGATCATTTCCTGGACGTTGGTCTCGGCAGAGTTTTTACCCCAGAGAATGATAATTGATGCATTGGCAAGATCCCATGGCAGGTTATGTTTCACCTCTCCCATGGTCAGCCTGACGGCTTCGAGTCCTGCAGGCCAGCAAAGGTTTCCGTATGTAGTGGTGGCTCCGCCAAACAGTCTCCAGAAGTTACCTGAAATATCATTGCTCAGCCCGGAATAGCCGCTGCCCTTATAGAACAGTACTGAATGGGGGCCTCGCTTTTCTCTGGCCTCCGCCAGTCTGGCAGCTATGATATCCAGGGCCAGGTCCATTGAGATGCGGGAGAATGAGCCGTCAGGCTGCCGCTGCAAAGGGTATATGATCCGTTCCGAAGAATACTCCCTTTCCAGGTATGACAGACCTTTTATGCACGGTCCCTCCGGGGTCGCCAGGTTTCCCTCATAAGGAAGAATCCGTTTCACCCTCCCCTCTTCGGTAAAGACCCTGAAAGAGCAGGTGCTGTAACAGTTCCTCGGGCAGACTGTGACAAACTCTTTCATCAGGATTGGCTTGTTAAACAATTCATTGCCTGCAGGCTATCTTACAAAGATTGCACTGGCAACCGAGAGTCTATTGCCATCAGTGAGGCTGACCCTGGCGCCATTTCTCCAGTAATAGGCATGGGCAGGACTAAGCTCATCAGGTTGTTCCGAACCGGCAATGAAAACGTCATTTCCGGCTATGAAAACCGAGTTGAAAGTAGTGAGAGCCGGATTGCACTCAACCTGGACTGCCACTCCGTTTTTCCAGCAACGGGCACCATAACCGTCATTTCCTACTATATATACATCCGTCCCGCTTACTGTAATCGAGTAGGCCCACGCTCTTGACTGCCCGTCAGACAGGTCAACGGGTGTTCCGTTCTTCCAGTATTTTGCCACATTGAAGCCGGAGGAGTTCCTTTCATACCCGCAAACATAGACGTCATTCCCGGAAACATAAATATCCTGGGCCCTGGAAGATCTTGTCCGGTCAGTAAGGTAAACAGGATTGTCATTCTTCCAGTAAGTGGCAACCGGATTTAATCCGGTTGTCCCCACCACAAGTCCGGCGACATAAAAGTCTTCTCCGTTTTTGAAAAGAGAATAGGCGCAGGCGCCATTTGTCAGAGAAGGATCAGTCAGTGAGACAGGTGTTCCGTTTTTCCAGTATTTGGCAATATCAGTACTCCCGTAAGCTTCAGAGCCTGCAACATACATATCCGATCCATCAATCAGAATATCATAGGCCGCGGATCCGGATGTCGTTGTGAGGGAGCCGGGCACATTGTTCATCCAGAATCTGCCTCTGACAATATCTGTATATAAAGTTCCTGCCACACATACGTCAGAATCCGAAACGGCAATGGAAGTGAGATGGGTATTCGTACCGTCATCCAGAATAATCCCCGAGCCGTTTTTCCAGTATTTCGCAACATTTGATCCTGAAGAGTTAAATTCATTACCGGCTACATATATGCTGTACTGGTAATTAAACATCCCAGCAGTCGCCTCGCCAATCTCAGTTTTTACTTTTACCGGCCATTCTCCTTCCGTAAGGACTGGTATAATTATTGTCAGGGAGGTTTCCCTGGCATTTACTACTTCAGCCTCTACGCCATTGACAGTTACAATATTACCTGTCGCATCAGCTTCGAAATTTTTGCCGGTAATAACTACTTCGGTTCCATAGCCTCCGGTTAATGGATTCATACCAGAAATCACGGGGGGAGATGGTGCTTTTTCACAGCCGGTGACAATGATCACGAAAAAAAGTAATGCCGGAAATCGGAAAGGATTCATAGATGGGAACTGTTTTTGTTTAAAGGTCATCGATAGGCTCCTCTATAACGGTTTCAATATCCAGTACCCGGTTTACTGGATCTGCTATTGTCAGCCGGTACGTGATCCTGTCAGGGCCAATATAAGTCAGATAATCAAACTGTGTGGGAGGCGTGGACCAGATCACTCCGCCTATTTTCAATGTGATGTCAGCCTCCGTATATGCAATGTCGAACCTGAAATAGTCAGTAACAGCCCCTGAAGCGACGGTGCCGAAATTATGTACCCTGATTGCATAGGCCGGATCATCCGTTGTGGTAACAGTTACATCCTCAATCGTCTGGCCTGTCAGGTTGCTGATCCGCACGTCAGTAGGACCCTCGGCTGTCATGCTGCGTTTTTTGCAGCCCGTCAGCAGCAGAACTGTAACGAGTAAAATTGCAGTAACTTTTCCTTTCATTCCCGGACAAATTGATTCCGGCAGAAAGTTAAGAAAAATGTGGAAACGGGTTAAATCTTTTCCATGCACGATGAGCCGATCCATCCCTTGTTGCCGTCAGGGAGCCTGACTTCGCGGTATTCGCCGAGTTCCTGTTCCACTGTTACTGTGGTACCCGAGTGAAGTACGAACAGCTCATTGCCCGTCTCCCCCGGAGCACTGCGCCCCGTTACTATACTGCATGTGATGACCGCCCTTCGGTTATGATTTACCAGTGAGTTATTCCGGACAGCAAGTGAGACCATCAGTATGGCAAGGATAAGTGATGCAAGTGATAGCCAGAATGAAAGCAGCCTTCCGCGGGCCCTGGCCTTTGTAAGGAACACCAGTGCCAGCAGCAGTGAAGCCGCAAACATAAGGAACGCAGCCACAGCCCATGCATTTGTCGAAGCCAGCAATGACAGGAAATCAAACCATCTAACGAAGAAGAGCTGGGGGACGGTCTCAAACCTGTCGGTAATCCGGCTCCTGGCTATCTGCAGGTTGTAATCTATATCTTCATCTGCAGGAGCCAGAAGCTTTGCCCTCTCATAAAAAAGTATTGCCGAGGCATTGTCGCCCGATTTGAAGAAGGCATTTCCCGTGTTGTATAAAAGGTCCCCGCTCCTGTATCCTTCCTCCCATAGCTGCCTGTATATGGCTGCGGCACCGGAGTAGTCGCCGGAGCCGTACAGTTCTCCTGCCCTGGAGTATCTCTCCTCAGGGGTCTGCCCCGCAAGCCGGGCAATACCGGCAAGCAATATGATATGAATCAGTAATATCCTGCGCATCTTCTCCCTTGTTTAATCAAGTGTGTCATCAAGTTTTCCGATCAGCGCTGCTGCCCGGCTGCAAAGGGCGGCAGGACTCTCCCCTTCCGAGACCGGTGCATACTGCGAGTATTCGGTGGCAGTCAGTATCCTGTCAAGTTCAGTTATGAATTCCTCACCAGTCTTTCTTTCCCTCAGGGCAGCATAGCATTTTTCCCTGGTGATCTCCGACTGTGGTATGCGTAGTTTGTCGCCCAGGTAACCCCACAGGGCCCTGGCGACCTCTGCATTGACTTCTTCCTTTTTACCTCCCTTCAGCAGTGCGTTTGCCTTCGCCAGGCGGCTTCGGGCATTCCTGGCAGCCTTGCGGTTCCGGAGTCCGGCTATGTCTGCATTTCGCCTTATCTGTTCCCGCCTCAGGAGCAGGACTACTGCTGCCAGGATGAGTGCAAGTGCAAACCAGAGCCAGTAGTGCATCCGTGACACCAGCGGAACTTCTACAGATGAAAGCTCCGCATTGCCATTCCTGATGAACCTGATATCCTGTCCGATGTATTTTACATCCTCGCCCGGAGTATATAACGGCGCTGCACCCTGGTCTTCTCCCGGCGTCCCGGTGACATTGACTGTATATCCTTCAGCCCTTAGTGTCACGTACTTCTGCTGCTTCGGGTCAAAGACCGAATATGAAACGGGCGGGATATCAAAAGTGCCAGTGTTCCTTGGTATCAGCAGGTATTCGAATACCTTGCTGCCGGAGGCAGTACCGGTACTCTTCACAGTAACCTTTGGATCATATTTTTCGATTCCCTGGGGGAAACTGATTGCCGGCTCTCCTGCCAGGTTCAGGTTTCCTGAGCCCCTGAGGGTTACGGTAAGTGTGAGAGCATCATTAAGTTTTGCATCATTGCCTGAGATAGCTGATTCCAGGCTGAATGATCCGACAGCCCCATGGAAATCGGCAGGTCTGGGTTCCGGCAAAGCCTTCACCTTCACAGTCACCGGCTGTGTGGCAATCTTCCTGGGAACAGTTGAAACCGATGAGAAGAAGCTGTCGAAGAAGGGGTCATCAAAAAAGGGATCGCGGGCACCTGCCCGTTCCTGTACCAGGACAGTCATCTCAGCCGGATCAATTCGAAGATCACCGGAGATCTGGGGGTAAAGCACGAAACGCTGGATGACTCCGGTCCCGTACTGTACACCGTCAATCATCTCTGTTTCGAGACTTCGCAGAGGCGGGGTCTCGATATCTTCCTTCAGAAAGCCTTTGAAATCAGGATATTTGAGTTCCTGTATGCCTGACAGGTTTATGCGAGTATACAGCTTCAGTGTTCCTGTGACAGGCTCTCCGGCATAAACCTCCCGGTCATTGAGGAGTATCTTCATGGAAACATCGGTACCCGACGAGGGTGAGTCGCCTGCATTAACCGACTGTCCCTGCTGCCGGCCTGCCACTCCCTGTGAGGAGCCGCCGGCGGTAATGACAATCTGCTTCTCCTGTGAGCTGACAGTTACTTTTTTTGTTTCGAATTGCGCCGAAGGAATTGTATAGTTTCCCGGTGTGCCGGCAACCACGTAATAAATAAGAGTTGTTGATGATATTGTTTTTACGTCGCCGTTGACCCACTGAACGTTGCGGCTGGTGGATTGCTGGGGGCCCTGGACGCTGAACGAGGCGTCGAATTTAGGCGGGGTGAACTGCCCGTCGGTTGAGTTGACGGTATAGATGATCCTGAACCGTTCCCCTGCTGCGGCGCTTTCCGGGGCATCCACAGTGAGTGTAACCTCCTGGGCTGACGCCAGAAGGGCTGCAAGAAGGAATGCAAAAACCGCTATGTTTCTTTTCATCATTGCAAAATTACCAGTTTTTAATCACCCTCACTCTTGCACCGGCAGCCTTGTCACGCTGCACCTTCTCCTGTGTCTGCTTCTCACTGGCAGCAAGGGCGTCAAGCAGACGCTTTGCATCATCACGGCTCATTGCAGACTGCTGTTGCTGTTGCTGCTGGTCCTTGTTCTGGTCCTGCTGCTGCTGATCATCCTTCTGATCCTGGTTCTTATTGTCTTCCTGGTTATCCTTGTTCTTATCCTGCTGTTTATCCTGGTTCTGCTGATCCTGCTTCTGTTGCTGTTGCTCCTGTTCCTGTTTCTTTAATTGATCCTGTGCATATGCGAGGTTGTATTTTGCCTGCACATTGTCCGGATTGAGCTTCAGTGAGTTGATATAGGCATCAATGCTTTCACCAAATTTCTGTTCTTTAAGAAGCGAGTTTCCGAGGTTATAAAAGCCTTCGGCCTGTTTCAGGGAATCTCCTTCGGCGGCCTGCGCCGAACGGATGAATTCACCCGAAGCCTCGCCGAACCTCTTTTGTTTGTACAGTGAATTGCCGAGATTGAAAACCGCATCGCCTGAAGACTTGCCGTCATCCTGTGCGCGGCGGTACATCCCTTCACTGCCGGCAAACTCACTCTTCTTATATAGCCTGTTTCCTTTCCTGATAAACTCCCTCTCCTCCTGCCCGAAAAGCGAAGGAGACAGGATTGCCGTGCAGATGACGGCAAACAGGATCCTGAATGCTGTTGCCTTACCTCTCATATCCTTTCCTGTTTAGGGTCCTTTCCAATGATTCCTATCCGCCTCATAAGATTGTTCTTCCGGTCTGCCAGGAGAAGGTCAGTTACAAGCAGATCGGA
>JAKAXP010000383.1 GCA_021816545.1 Bacteroidota bacterium | reverse complement strand
AGGGAGTCCTGCGGTAATGAACCTTCCGGCCCTGGCCCCGGATGCAGCAAACACTTCCAGGGAGCTTATGCTTTTGCCCGTCCAATAGTGGCATCCTATTTGTACGACCCCCGGCAAGGGTGAATTTTATTTTCTTTTTTAGTTAGGAAAGAATAAAAATAAGAGATAATTTTACGCCCGTAATCTTTAAAAACAGTAGTAATGGCTTACAAAATTTCAGATGATTGCACAGCTTGCGGAACCTGCATAGATGAATGTCCGGTTGAGGCTATATCTGAGGGTGATATCTATAAGATTGACCCGGATATATGTACCGATTGTGGTGCCTGCGCCGACGTGTGCCCTGTAGAGGCAATTCATCCGGCATAACCGCATTCCCCTTTTAGGAAAAAAGGAAGCCGCCCGAAAAGGTGGCTTCTTTCTTTTTACAGGAATAGCTTCCTGAATCCCTGGATGAGGCCTCTCAATCCCTGCCGGTCAGCCGCCCTTCTTCCGGATCCTGAAATTTATCCGGATAATCCGCAGGATCCGCTTTTCCTACCTCGGATTGTATTTTGACCCCGCAAGAATGGTCTGGCAGTCAGTCATCGCCATCAGCTCCTCCATGGTTACATCGGGGTTGTTGTTCATATACCTCTCAATGATCCTGAAACCGGTCCATACCACTGCCCGGCCGGGCGACTCCTCTGTAAAGTAACTCGTGAACGGGGCCTCACCGGTAAACTTGCGAATCAGGAAACCGTCAGTGGAAAAGAGCAGATCCTTGCTCACAAGATATTCCCAGATCATCGCCTCGCTGCTGCTGCAGAATTCCATCTGTTTGCCGGTGAATCCGAACAGAGTTGTGTCTGCCAGGGCAGGCATCATCCTCCTGGTGAAATATACAAGCTTGGCTTCATGAAGCATTGTGTTCAGCAGGGTCTTCGTCCCGTAACCGGCATTGTTGTAATCCCATTCAGTGGCGGCCCATGCATACATGCAGTCGGAAGCAGTATAGTCAGGAGTCATCTTGCGGGCCTGGTAACCATAAATGCCAAGCGAAGGATAATAGGTGCAACCTGCTCCCAGGTACCGGTCAAGGCTTACCATCAGAAGAGAGTCATCAACAATAATACTGTTGTTGAATACCGAGATGCAGGTTATTACCTGCGGAATAGTCCTGTCAGGAAAATAGTGTTTGTAGTGCCTGAATGCATTCTCAAGCTCCCCTTCCAGGCGATCCGTATCAGGCCAGACTTTCTTTACGGTGTCCCACAGGTCGAGGTTCCGCATATCAGTAGCAAAGAGAACGAAGGCCGATTTCCAACGCTCGTCTGACGTATCGCCAAGGCCAATGACAGTACTGTAGGTGTTAAGGGCACTGCCGTATTCGGTTTTCAGGGAATCAGCCTTTGCTGCCATCTCATTGGGCGGGGTGCCGAATATATCGCTTCCCAGATCCCTGATCTCAAGGTTAATCTCCACACCGGACAGGTTGACCCGGTAAGGATCCCGGCGGCATGAAGATGAAAACACCGTCAGAAGTACCAGGGCCGGGATTGTGATTAATTTGGCAATATGGATCATGCTGTCTGTAATCTATGGTTGTCATTACAAAATAAGGACATTTATTTATAATTTTAGCCCGGCTAAGAATGAGAAGATGAAAAGAATAATCAACATGACTGCCATAAGGGTTTTCACCCTGCTCCTGATGTCAGCGCTGCCTGTACGCGCCAATTCACAGGATCTTGTGTTTGTGGTCCATGCTGACCCGGTGATTTCATGGATGGGCTCCAGTGAGACTGAATACACCGGCGAAGGTACAAAGGCAGGATTCGACATAGGACTGAACGTATTGCATTACTTTGCAGAGAACTATGCAATCTCCTCAGGCATCAGCTTCATCTCTGCAGGAGGAAGGCAAAGTGTATCTGAAAACCACACCCTGGTGTTTACCAACTTCCATAAGGAAGTACCTGCTGGGGACGAGATCAAATACAACCTCAGGTATATGAATATCCCGCTGGGGATCAGGTTGCAGACCAACCAGGTGGGATACCTTACCTATTATACTGATATGGGCTTTGACGTGAGGATGCTCATCAAGTCAACCATTGACCTTCCAACCCTTCAAGTTTCAGGCGAGAACGCAAGGAACGAAGTATTCGGAATGAATGCAGGCTGGCATATAGGCGGAGGAGTTGAATATGAACTTGGAATCGATGCCTCAATCATTGCCGGACTGAGTTACGGACAGGATTTCTTTGACGTCACCAAGGACCTTGAAGATGTGAACCAGCACGAAGACAGGTCAGGGCTGAGAATGCTGACAATCAGGCTGGGTCTGAAGTTCTGAAAACCAGGCCATGAAGGTTGCACTCGCACAGCTCAGTTACATTCCCGGTGATATAGCTTACAACAGGGGCAAGATTATCACCGCCATTGAAGAGGCCCGCCGGCAGGGTGCAGACCTGGCTGTATTTTCAGAAATGGCGGTGACCGGATACCCTCCTCTTGACCTTCTCCACCGCACTGACATCATA
>JAKAXP010000382.1 GCA_021816545.1 Bacteroidota bacterium | reverse complement strand
TGTATCAGGATTGTGTCGCCGGGGATGCCCACACACCTCTTAACGTAATTGTCACGCCGGTCAACAGGACGGTAGATGACAGTGTACTCATTCCAGACCATCTGCCTGGCAAGGGCATAGTAATCATCCTTGCTTTTCATTGGCTTGCCCGACCTGATATCGTCGGCTGTGAGCATCTCTATACGCTCCCTGAGTATCTCGTAATAGCTTACTGCCTGTTGTTCAAGGCACACAGTATCGCCGGCTGGGAAGTTGAACACAACTATGTCATTGTTCTTAACGTGTCCGAATCCCTTCAGCCGCTTATAATCCCAGTGTACGAGGTCTGACCATGACTTTCCCTTTCCTCCGGTGAATGGCATTGTATGTTGCGTGAACGGGAAGGCAATGGGGGTATTGGGCAGACGCGGTCCGTAAGCTACCTTGCTCACTGCCAGGTGATCACCAACAAGGAGCGTCTTCTCCATTGAGGGGGTGGGTATACGGTAGTTCTGGAATAGAAAGATATTAATAAGGGTTACGGCTATCACCGCAAAAATCAGTGCATCAAGCCATTCAATGACTATGTGGTTTTTGCCGTGCCGCTTCTTCCAGAAGGACCAGTTTACCTTTTTGGTCACATAAATGTCAAATAAGATGGCCAGTCCGGGCAGCAGCCAGAAATTGCCTACCCAGATGACCCAAAGAATGTAAAGTACTCCGGCAATGCCGAATTTGAAGAATTTGTTCCGCAAAAGCTCTTTCATCTTCTCTGGTTTTCGATCTGCAAATCTACTATAATAAATTTAAATCATCTTCCAATGTGAAAATGACACCGCGCAACAGCATACAGACCGACCCTTTCAGATGAGCCTATTCAGCCTCCAGCGTCACGTGGGCTACCTTCTTCATATCCTTCACATAGTACCTTGCCCCTATCAGGAACAGCAGTCCTCCCAGCAGGAGTGAGAACGGAAGAATACTTACTGCTGTCTGGATATTCGTCAGGTCAGAGATCCTCCCGAGTGCAATGGGTGCAGTGAATGACCCGAGCAGGTTCTGTACAAGTACAGCAATAGCATAAGATGTGGCCCTGAGACCCGGGTGAATCACGTCCTGTGTCACTGCAGCGGCACCGCTGATGAACTGCATTATGAATATCCCGAAGATGAACAGGGTGACAATCCGTAATGTACCCCTGAACACATAAAGCGCCATGAAAAGAAGGAAAGCCGAGAAAAGGGTTGAGATGGCCGGATAGATCATCCTGGCCGTCGGCATTCTCTTCCTCCAGGCGTCAATTATATAACCTCCTAGCGGTGCTCCCACCAGTGCCAGCATCATGACCGCACCGGCAAGACTTCCTGCCTTTTTGGGATCCATCCCGCTGGTCACCTGGAAGAATTTCGGAAGCCATACCAGCAGGGCAGTGGTGACAAACACAATTGCTGTCATTGCAAAATAGGTGAATATCACTGACGGTTTGCGGAGGAACTCCTTAATTATATCCTTCCTCTCCATCTTGACTTTCTGGTTGGTCTCGTCAACTTTTGACAGGCTTACCGTCTTGTAATCCTTCACGAAAAGAAACATGATGGCAATGAAAAGCCCGGGAATGGCAACAAGGCCAAAGGCATGTTTCCATCCCCATGTACTTGCAATTATACCGCCCATAGTGACACCGATGGCTGAACCTATAGGGATCGAGGCATTCCACAGTCCCATCATCTTTGAACGCTTTTCAATGGGGTACATGCCCGAGATAAGGGCACTTCCGCCGGGAGCATAGCCGGCTTCGCCGAAACCGATGAGTATGCGCGCAAGGAAGAGCTGGACATAGTTGCCGGTGAATGCACACAGCAGGGTTGCAAGGCTCCATACGATGGCCATGATGCCTATGGTCTTGGTCCTGCTCCACCTGTCAATTACAAGCGAAACCGGAAAAGTAAGCAACCCGATTGTAAGATAAATGACAGAAACCAGCCACCCCGACTGAAAGTCATTGATACCCAGATCCGTCTGAATGTAGGAAAACATCGAACTGACAACCATCCTGTCGGCATAATCGAACAGGTAAAGGAGGAAAAGAAGAATGAAAACATAGTTTGAATAGCGCCGGGTGAATATATAACCGGGCGGAATGACCTTGTTTTTCATAGGATTAAGAATTGGAGTTTTTGTTCACAGGTTAACTGGCACCTAAAATAGTGCCTATTTTTTTATCTTGCGCCTGTTTTACGAAAATCATTGTCATGAAACCGGGAATTTTAATGATTATGGCACTTGTACTTACTGTTGAACCTGGCTGCAGGAAGGCTGAGAAGGCTGACCTGGTCATCACAGGAGGGGTTGTTTTTACAGCTGACTCGCTTAATCCGCGCGCTGAGGCTGTTGCCGTTAAGGGGAACAGGATACTTGCCGTGGGTACCGATAAAGAGGTGAACCGTCTTATTGATGAGGCCACCACCAGGGTTATTGATGCTGCGGGAAGGGCTGTGCTGCCGGGCTTCAATGATGCACATGCCCACTTCGGGCCTGTTGACCCGG
>JAKAXP010000058.1 GCA_021816545.1 Bacteroidota bacterium | reverse complement strand
TTGTCAATCAGGTATGAGGCGCTGTCATAGTATTGTGACGACTTCAGGTAGTTGGGTTTCCCGTAGTAATGTTCAGCCAGGGCGAGGTATGACCGCGCTTTCTGGCGAGTGTTTACAGTGCTGGCAGCAGCAGCCTGTGACCACAGTTTCAGTGCCTCATCAGTATTCCCCATGCGCTGTTCCAGTTCGCCCAGGGCGAAGTAGATCTGGTCGAGGTAATCCTTGTTCCTGGAGTCGCGAAGCATCTTGCGAAGTGATTTCATAAGGTCATCAGCATCGCCGTGCGAAATGTCAGTCACCCCGGCGAGGTTGATGCCGGCATTGAACTCAAGGTCATATGGAGGATTCATTCGCATTACCTGACGGAAATACCTTGTCGACAGATCATTGTCACCGGCGGCCCTGCATACCTGCGCAAGCAGGTAGGTCAGCCTAACCTTTGTTGCGTTATCACCTGTAAAATCCGTTGCTGAAGCCAGCGGTGCCACAGCCTCGCTGTATCTCTTCTGCCTGAGGGCGATGTCAGCCTGTGTTGAGTAATACATCGCCTTCAGCGAACGGGACAGGCTTTCGGGACCGGTTGTCTCCTTAAGGATGCGTGCTGCTTCGGCATAATTGCCTTCTTCTGCCTGGATGCGTGACAGCCAGATTCCTGCCTCGGTAACGAGATCAGGATCAGTGGCTATGCTTATTGCGAAGGAGAGTGATGATCGGGCGGCCATGAAATTCTTAAGGTAGAACTGTGCCTTGCCCATAAGAAGGTATGAATCATCAACCCATTCATTATACTCACGTCTGTTATAGAATTCCTCGTTCCTGTCGCTGGCATTCCTGCGGCCCTTTTCATCAGGTCTTGCAGTTATGGAATGAAGCGCTATCACCTTCGAGGCTTTCTGGACTGCGCGTTCCATGTCAGAGGCAGCTGCCCGTGCAGATTCCGGCACCGTGTATTCAAATACTGGAAGCAGGTCACTGTAATCATCGCGGTGCGTAACCCTTACCTTCTTCACCCCGGCCTTGTATGCCTCATTGCCGTTGAACCAGATATTGTATTTTGAGATCAGTGAATTGTAAAAACGGCTCGCTCCGGTGTTCTTTTCAGCAGAACACCCGGCAAGAACCAGGGTGACAATGAATATCACCGCTGCACTGTATTCCCTATGCCGTAATCTCAACAAATATGCTTTATACTCTTATAACTTAAGAGGCCTCCCGATAGTATCCAAAGGTAAGAAAAAGAGGCAGGAAAAACGGGACTTTCCGCCTGAGGGCGGCAGCAGGCTCACTTTACCTCAACCCTCTTCGTCGGGGCCATCTCCGCGTTGCGCAGTCCCACCTGCCTCACCACTGTTTCCGCCAGGTTCATGAAGGCATTGCCGGTGAGGCTGTCGCCCAGCGCCGCAGGCCTGCCCGCGTCACCTCCGTCACAGATGCTCTCCACGATTGGTATCTGCCCCAGAAGCTCGGTGCCGCTCTCGGCGGCCAGCCTGCTGCCGCCCTCCTTGCCGAAGATGTAATATCTCCTGCCGGGAAGTTCGGGAGCCTCGAAGTACGACATGTTCTCCACCAGACCCAGTACAGGTACGTTGATTGCCTCACTGCGGAACATTGCAATACCCTTCCTGGCATCAGCAAGCGCCACTTCCTGAGGAGTGGTGACCACGATGGCTCCGGTAACCGGAACCTCCTGCACCAGTGTAAGGTGTATGTCGCTCGTTCCGGGAGGGAGGTCGAAGATCAGGTAGTCAAGCTCACCCCAGTCACCCTGGCTGATCAGTTGCTTGAGGAAGCTGCTGGCCATCGGACCACGCCAGATGACCGCATCGGAGCCCTTTACGAAGAAACCGATTGAAAGGATTTTAACACCGTATTTTGACATCGGGACTATGATGTCAGTGCCGTTTTCAGTGCGCACCTCGGGGCGGTACTCACCTGCATCGAACATTGTCGGTACAGATGGACCGAAGATGTCGGCATCAAGCAGGCCGGTGGCGTAACCCTTGCGAGCCAGGGCCACGGCAAGGTTGACCGCAACTGTTGACTTGCCCACTCCCCCCTTGCCTGAGGAGACTGCCACTATGTTCTTCACTCCCGGCAGGACGTCTCTCTTCGGGGCAGCCATCTTCTCAACGATGATTTTAGGTTTCACCTCTATGGATGATACAACTGCATCGGGTCCGAGGTTTTCCTTCAGTGCCCTCACACAGTTGCTCTTGACTGAGGCGATGAAAGGATCATTGGATTTTTCAGGCACCAGCACAAGGGATATTCCCTCAGCGGTCACAATGATGTCTCCAACCATGCCCAGGGTAACGATGTCTTTTCCCTTGTCGGGATGTGTTACCTTCCGCAGGGCATTCAGAATATCTTCTTTTTTGTACATGATATGATGTGATAATTATTGAAATATTTTTCCTGTTCTACAATGTTTTAACCACTGCCAGGTGTTGTTGCAAATGCCGTTCCGATTCGCCAGTTGGCGGATGCGGGATTGACCCTCCTCCCAGGCTCGGAGGCTCAAACTGCCGAGTGCCGTCCCGATCCGCCAGCTGGCGGATGCGGGATTGACCCTCCTCCCAGGCCCGGAGGCTCAAACTGCCGAGTGCCGACTGGTACTGCCGACTCCCTGACTCATAACACCCACCTCCATTCATAGTTCAACCGCCGGGTCCCAGAACCGCTCCCTGAATTCCACCACACGGTCATCCTCAACAGTGAATCCCTCGTTCTCAAGCAATTGCTGCATCGTTGAAGAGGTTCCGAAGTGATGCTTCCCGGTGAGAACGCCGTTGCGGTTTACCACCCGGTGCGCAGGGATGAACCCGTGCCCGAAATGGGATGAGTTCAGCGCCCAGCCTACCATCCTCGCGGAGCCGCCGCTGCCCAGGTACCTGGCAATGGCACCGTATGACGTGATACGGCCGTAGGGGATAAGCTTCGTCACCTCGTAGACACGGGTGAAAAAACCATCGTTCTCACTCTCCGGGGCTGAGGATTTCCTTTTCATCCGGCAGTCTGAATGACAGATATGTGATCGGAACTCCCTGCTTCAGGAACAGCTCCTCGTAATGTGTCTTTATTGAGAGCAGCGGGTCACCCGGCATCTCCCGGTACAGGTCGGTGACGGAGCTGATGATCTCCAGGCCGTTGACCTGTGCCAGCGCCAGTGTATAGTCATACAGCTCGCGACAGTCGGTCTTAAGGTGCACTATCCCTCTGTCTTTGAGGAACCGCCTGTACAGGTTGAGGAACTGGGGGCCGGAGAGGCGTTTCTTTTCCCTGATTCTCTTCATCTGCGGGTCTGGGAAGGTAAGCCATATCTCATCAACCTCGCCGGGGGCGAAGAATGACCCGGTAACCTCGATGCGTGTACGGAGGAATGTGGCATTTGGAAGCCCCAGTATATGGGCATCCTTTGCACCACGCCACATCCGGGCTCCCTTGATGTCAATGCCGATTATATTTTTGTCAGGATAGTGGCTGGCCAGTCCCACGGTGTATTCACCGCGGCCGCAACCCAGTTCAAGAATTATGGGGTTGTTATTGCGGAACCAATCGCTGTGCCATTTGCCCCTGAGCTCATGTTCACTCCTGAAAACATCCTCAAAAGGAGGTTCGATCACCCGGTCGAACCCCTTCATCTCAGCCCATCGCGCGTGTTTGTTCTTGCCCAATACCCTCGGTTATTTTGCTTTACCGTCCATCAGGGAGATCTTCATCCCCATGTCATAGACACCGTTGAGGAGGGTGTCTCTCATACCGTGTATCACCCTGAAGTGATACTCGCCCTGTTCGGGGAAATAGACATTTGACTTATAAGGAATTGACAGCTCACGGATGTCACCTGTGCCCCTGCCCAGCCACTTGCCCTTTTCATCGGTCACCATGGCCTGAAGTGTGTCAGTGACGACTGTCCCTGACGGGAAGGTTGTGACAACAAACAGGTAGATATTCCGGTATGGATAGTCCGACGAGGTGCGCAGCGAAAGCCGGATGTTGTATGTTTTTACCGTGTCATCAATTGTGCAGGCATACCTGGCAGGATCATACATGCTCCATTTACCCCCCTCCAGGCTGTAGTTTTCGGAATACCTGACACTGCGGTCACATCCCGCGGTGGCGGCTGCCAGCAGCAGTGCCGCGATGATCAGCTTACTTTTGCTTCCTGTCATTTTTCCTGTGATATGGTCTGTTCCGTCCCTTTCCTTCACGGGGCTGGCTCTTTGTTTCAAACCTTGTCAGGCCGCTGTTCTGCAGCAGCAGGTCGTTACCCCGCTCCTTCTTGTTGCCGGCGTCGCCCTCAAGCAGGGTCTCGGGCTTGATGCCCCTGCGGTTCAGCTGTATTATTTCGCGCACCCGCGAAACCGGGACAGCTGTCAGGTTGGCCGCAATGCGGGGGTCAGTGGAATACCAGTATACACCTGTATGCACCTCCATCTTCATGAAGTAGGCCGTACCGCCTGCCAGCTCAAGGTGCACCTCCCTTGAGGGGAACTCCTTCTGAGCATCAATGTAGCAGTCAAGTTCATAATTAAGGCAGCACTTAAGCTTGCCGCACTGACCGGCGAGCTTCTGGGGATTGAGCGACAGATCCTGGTAACGGGCGTGGGATGTGGTAACCGACACGAAGTTGGTGACATGTGTTGAGCAGCAGAGCTCCCTGCCGCAGGTACCGATACCCCCTATACGGCCGGCCTCCTGCCGGGCCCCTATCTGCCTCATCTCTATCCTGATATGGAACTCCTCGGCAAGCACCTTTATCAGCTGACGAAAGTCAACCCTCTCATCTGCAAGGTAATAGAAGATGGCCTTTGTCTTGTCGCCCTGGTACTCCACATCGCCTATCTTCATCGCCAGCCCGAGGTTCTCCGCAATCTTCCTTGAGCGAAGCATGGTAGCCTCCTCCAGCTTCTTTGCCTCCTCCCATTTCTGGATGTCAACCGGCCTTGCCTTCCTGTAGACCTTTTTCATCTCCTCAATCACCGGCCTGATTTTCATCTTTTTCATCTGCTGGCTGACGAGGAAGCCGGTCATGGATACATAACCGATATCATGACCGGGTGAGGCCTCCACGGCCACCAGGTCATCAACCTCGAGCTTCAGTCCGTTCACATTGCGGTAGAAGCCCTTTCGTGTGTTCTTGAACCGCACTTCCACAACCTCGTTGTGGCGGTCGTCGTAGGGGAGATCGGCAAGCCAGTTGAAATCATTAAGCTTGTGCGCCCCTATGCTGTATTTTATTTCAGGCCTTACCGGCTCCTCACCGGGCTGGACCTGTATATCCTCGTTTGTCATAAAATCAGTTTACCCTTTGCCGGAAGTGCGGATCACTTTCCCCTCTTCAGTCAAGGTGATTGCAAAATTAGGAATAAATGAGCTATTTTCAAGTGATTCCCCTCAGTTACCTGATAAGTCTCATTGTCCGGAGTGCCAGGTCAAGGAAAATCATTTTGGTGTTCCCGTTGCTCTCAACGTGTGCATATGCAAGGTTGAACTCCCTGTTGAGGGCGTTGATGTTCTTCTCATTTATGAACGGGTGAAATCTTCCCGAAAACTCATCCTCGGCGCGGGTCAGGTAGACGAGCCTGTTTTCCTTCCCGTTGAAGTTGAGGATGAAATTCTCGCGTATCATCCTCAGTGAGTATGAGAGGAAGCTCTTCTGCCTCTCCCTGCCAAGTGCTGCAGTCTCCTCGGACCAGGTGACAAGTGCATGGATATCACGGGTATAGGCTGTCCTCATCAGCTTTGTAAAACGGTCAAGGTGAACAGCGGAATTGTCATCTTCACGGGCCAGTTCCATTGCCCTGACCATGTTGCCGTTGGCAATTGCTGCTATCTCTGAGGCCCGGACCGGGTCCATGCCCGTGGTTTTGACGAGGTGATCGCTCAGATCTTCCGAAGGGATGGCAGGTATCCTGATGTGCTGGCACCGGGAGGTAATCGTCGGCAGCAGCCTGTCATCCTCTTCCGATACGAGGATAAAGAGCGTCCGCGCCGGCGGCTCCTCAATCATCTTGAGCAGCTTGTTCGCCGTTTCGGCGTTCATCTTCTCGGGGAGCCAGATGATCATTATCTTGAAGTCGGATTCAAACGACTTCAGGCTCAGCTTGCGGATTATCTCGGCAGCTTCGGCAACGGGTATCAGGGCCTGTTCATTGGCAACTTCCATTGCCTCGGTCCAGGTGCTGAGTGAGAACCATGCGGACCTGAGAACCATTTCGCGCCACTGCGCGATATAAGTGTCACTCACCGATTCGGTCCCCGATTTCTTCTTTATGACAGGAAATACGAAGTGGAGGTCAGGGTGAATCAGCTTGTCATATTTGACGCATGAAGGGCATACCCCGCAGGCGTCTTCCGCGGTGCGCTTCTCACAGCTTATGTACCGGGCAAAAGCCAGGGCGATTGCGAACTTGCCGCTTCCCTCCGGGCCATAAAAAAGCAGTGCATGACTGACACGGTTCTCCGCAACGGAGCTCCGCAGCCTGTCAATCACTGCCTTCTGTCCAGGTATCTGTGAAAAATTCATTTGCCTTTCTTGTGATGAAGGGCAAATTTAAACAAAAAACGGGGTTTTAAAGCTTTTTACAGTGCGGCAAGAGCCTTGTCATAGTCAGGCTCCTGGGTTGTCTCCGGGACCTGCTCGGTGTAAACCACGCTTCCTTTTTCGTCAACTACTACTATACTGCGGGAATAGAGGCCGGCCATGGGTCCGTCAAGGATATCAACACCGTAATCCTTTCCGAATTCAGCATTCCGGAAACCTGACAGTGCCATTACATTTGTAATACCTTCGGTGGAGCAGAAACGGCCTTGTGCAAACGGCAGATCCTTTGTAATTGCCAGCACCACAGTGTTATCCTTTCCTGCCGCCATCTGGTTGAACTTGCGGACTGCAGTTGCGCAAACGCCCGTATCAAGGCTCGGCGAGATGTTCAGTATGACCTTCTTTCCTGCAAGCTCCTTCAGTGACAGATTGCTGAGATCTGATTTAACAAGTGTAAATTCCGGGGCTTTACTACCCTTCGCGGGGAGGAATCCGGATGTGTTGACAGGGTTGCCCCTGAGTGCGATTTTTGCCATAATTCAGGTTATTGTTTTTGTAAATACTTCGCTTTGCGGAATCTCTCAAACAGGTCTTCCTCATCAAGGCCTTCCCTGACCCCTTCCAGGATGAAGTCAAGCAGGCGGGGGATCACCTCCTCGGTGAATGACCCGGCTATTGCGATTTTCCTGAAAAGCTTCCTCTCCTGCTCAGTAATTGAGGAATCAGCGTTCATTATCTGTACAGCATCATAAAGCTGTGCAAATCTCTTCTCAAGCTCATAGGGCGGCCTGTAGAGGTGCGACTGCTCAGATGCAATAAGTATGTCAATCTCAGGGTCAGTCAGGCTGAAACGTCTGCCGTACCTGTGAAGAAGTGTCATCTCTCCGCTGTCAACCCTGCCGTCAGCCTGAGCCATCTGGATCAGATGGATGAAATTATCCCTGTTGATTATCCTGCCGTTATCGGTTATGAAATCCGTGAAGCTCATTTTCTGTCTTAATTTTCCCAAAATTAACAAATCACCCCGGCATTTGTTGAATAAAAAATAAACTGACTTAAATTGGCTTTTGCTTGTAAGGGAACCTTTCAACTTCTTATTTTTGTACAACGCAAACAAGATGCTAATCCGTAAAAAGTAATTTTATGAAAATCATTGACAACTTCAATTTTAAAGGCCTAAGGGCTATCGTCCGGGTAGATTTCAACGTGCCACTCGATAAGAAAACGCGTGAAGTCACCGATGACACCCGAATTCGCGGTGCCCTGAAAACGATAAAGAAAATAACTGCTGACGGCGGCTGTGCTATTCTCATGTCACACCTCGGCAGGCCTGAGGGAGTGATGGAAAAATACTCACTGAAGCCTGTGCTGCCGGTGCTTGAGAAGCACCTGGGAATGAAGGTTGCGTTTGCACCTGACGCACTTGGCGAAGAAGCCGTTGCCATGGCAGCAGCCCTTAAGCCGGGCGAGGTGATGATGCTTGAGAATGTGAGGTTCTACCCCGAAGAGGAGGGCAAGCCAATACTTCCCGAAACTGCAACAGACGATGAGAAGAAGGCTGCCAAAGCCGCACTCAAGGTGAAACAGAAGGAGATGGCGAAGAAGCTGTCGACATATGCCGATGTCTATGTGAATGACGCATTTGGCACTGCTCACAGGGCGCATGCAACCACAGCGGTTATTGCCGATTTCTTCCCGGAAGACAAAAGGATGTTCGGTTTCCTGATCAACAGTGAGCTGGCCGCAATGGACAAGGTGCTCAAGAGCGCCGGGAAACCTTTCACTGCAGTCATGGGCGGCGCGAAGGTGTCTGACAAGATTCTCATCATTGAGAACCTGCTTGACAGGGTAGACAACCTGATCATCGGCGGCGGGATGACCTATACATTCATCAAGGCATCCGGAGGAAAGATCGGTAATTCGCTTTGCGAGGAGGACAAGCTTGATGTGGCAAAGGCAATCGTTGAAAAGGCAAAGGCAAAGGGAGTCAACCTGCTCTTCCCGGTTGACGGGGTCAATGCCGACAAGTTCGATGCTGAAGCGAATACATATACTTCAGCCATTGATGACGTTAAAGACGGCTGGATGGGTCTTGACATCGGCCCGAAGAGCATTGAGCTGTTTGAAAAGGTAATAATGGAATCAAAAACAATCCTCTGGAACGGACCCATGGGTGTGTTTGAGATGGAGAAGTTTGCATCAGGCACCACCGCAATAGCGAAGGCTGTTGCAAAGGCTACTGAAAAAGGTGCATTTTCACTTATCGGCGGAGGCGACTCGGTTGCAGCCATCAACAAGAACGGCCTTGCCGACAGGGTAAGCTATGTTTCAACCGGTGGCGGTGCCATGCTTGAATACATGGAAGGGAAAAAGCTCCCGGGCATCACCGCTATAAGGGGAGAATAATTAATCCGTTAAAGGTTCCGGCTGTCAGGAAGTATGACTGAAAGTGCGGATCATCAGGGCCCTCCGTGGTCATTGATGAGTCGCCGCTGAGAACCGGGGCTGACCAATAATGATGAAATTCCGCCACATACCGGCACTTGCCCTCATGCTGTTTTTTGCAGGGTGCGGGGGTGATGATCAGAAGACCTCGGGAACCGTCACACTGTCAAGCGAGCTCTTTGACGGCGGATCATACTATTATGCGATGGGGCTCTCCTTTGATGAGGCAGGGGAGGTCCCCACGCTTCCCGACCAGTACAGGGCAGACATCACCCTCCAGGCGGGGCCGGTTACAACCGGGGGACCGGTGATGGCCTATCTTACAGCCAACACCCTTGACCCGCCGTTCGCCCTTGTGAGTAACCACGTCACTGCAGCTGAGGCGGTTAATACCTTCAAAGCACTGAAGAGCGTGGGCTATTATACATGGATTGACATGGCGGCACCCCTTGCCGCCAACCAGGTGTGGGTTGTGAAGACACGTGATGCCAAATACGCCAAGCTCAGGATCATAAGCCTGACGCTCAACACTTCGGTGACCCCTGTGGTTGCCACATGTTCCATAGAGTGGGTGTGGCAGCCAGACGGATCAGCCACATTCCCGTAACAGATATGAAGGCACTATTACAGGAAGAGATCTTCAGAGTCACCGATGAAAAGTCGTTTGAGAGGATGGCGCTGGAGATCTTTCGTTTCCAGGCTGCCGGTTGCCAGGTCTACAGGGAGTATTTAAGCTTCCTGAGAGTGGATCCTGAAGCTGTTGATTCAATTTTCCGGATCCCATTCATGCCAATCTCCTTTTTCAGGGATCATACGGTGATAACGGGAGACGGGACGGCCGCAAAGATTTTCCTCAGCAGCGGTACTACCGGGGTTAAACAGAGCCGGCACCATGTAATCAATCCGGCCATCTATGACCAAAGCCTGGAAAAGACGTTCAGGATCTTCTACGGTGATCCTTCAGGCTATGCGTTTATGGGACTGCTGCCCTCATATCTCGGGAGAGAGGGTTCTTCCCTCATATACATGGTAAACAGGCTGATGCAGCTATCCGGCAGCAGTGCCGGCGGATTCTTCCTCGATGATCATGAAGCGCTGTTCAGCGCCATTGAAAAGGCCAGGGCTGCCGGCCTTAAAGTGTTGCTCATCGGAGTCACATTTGCGTTGCTTGACCTTGCTGAGAAACACCAGTGTGATCTCTCAGACCTGATCATCATGGAGACAGGAGGGATGAAGGGGAGAAGGCGTGAAATGATCAGGGAGGAGGTCCATGATATTCTGATAAAAGCCTTTGGCGTCACCTCTGTTCACTCTGAATACGGCATGACGGAAATGCTCAGCCAGGCGTATTCACATGGTGAAGGATTATACCGGACACCCCCGTGGATGAAGATTCTTATACGTGACAGCCATGATCCGATGACACACTCGGCTGAGGAAGGCTCTTCCGGGGGTATAAGTGTGATAGACCTTGCCAACATCTGGTCCTGTTCGTTCATTGCCACCGATGATCTCGGTCGTATGCACGCCGGGGGCAGCTTCGAGGTTCTGGGGAGGTATGATAATGCCGATATACGCGGGTGCAGCCTGCTCAGCGTGAACAGCCTATTCTAGCTGCATCACCTTTTCCAGCCAGCCATACAGTCTTTCCTGGTATGATACAGGGCACATGTCAAGGCTCTGCGCGCACATGAATTTTATATCCTGGTTGCTCTCGCAATGCCTGATCTTTTCTTCTATGTAGGCCTCCGGCCGGTTGACGGGCTTGAGGTAAACGAGATCAGGCCTGGCAATATTCCTGTTGCCATCAAGCAGTTGCAGGTGGTTTGCAAGTGCAATGAAGGTGAACTGCGAATAATCACGGAACCGGAAGGAGATGTTTCTTTCAAGGATGGTTATTTTGCTGCCAAGATACTGTGCGACGCTTGTTTTGCTGACTGCATGCGGGGTATGGGCATTTGTAAAATACCTGAACCGGTAGCCAAGCTTAACGGCTGCATTCCACTGGGCGGCATGGAATGAGGCCCGCGGCTCAAAGCTTTTGTTTCCGAGCAGCTTCCTCTGCAGGAAGGCCCTTCCATGGTTCCACAGTTCCCTTGGCAGGGGAGCAGGAACCCATTTGCCCCGCAAAACAGGCCTGCCGTTTATGAACCAGTCTTCAGGCTTCAGCGGTCTGACTAGGAATGTGTCATCATTGAAATAGACAAAATTGTCGGAAAGCCCCCTGATCCGCCATATCATGTTTGCAATGGAGATACTGTTGAATGTGGGGAGGTGCTTTTCAAATCCCTCAAAAATCTCACTGTGATCGACTATTCTCAGTGACTCCGCCCTGTCCGGAAAATAATTCCTGACAACGCCGTCAATGCCCGGGTCCTGCTCGTCAGTGACGATGAAAATATTCCTTACAAAAGGAGCGAAACGTAAGATTGACAGTACGCAGTAACGTATCTCATTTGATGAGGCGAATCTTGTGCTGTGGGCGCCGGAGGAAGTTGTTATCCTGTTACCCGGGAGGTACCGGCTTCGCTTTTCAGCAAGCTTTGGATCATCACCGTCAACCCAGGCAATCACAACATAGATCGG
>JAKAXP010000381.1 GCA_021816545.1 Bacteroidota bacterium | reverse complement strand
ATTGGCCATGCTATCAGTGATGATATCATGATGAGTATCACTACTTCCCTTACCAGCAGGTTCAAAACAGTCTGAACCGATGCGCCGTAGGTTTTTCTTATCCCGATTTCCCTGGTTCGCTTGTTTGTCATGAATGCAACAAGACCTATCAGACCAATTGAAGCAATGAAGATTGCAAGCATGGAGAAGATGATGAAAATGCGTCCGGTCTTCATTTCGGAAGCATAAAGGTTATTCCAGGAATCTGTAAAAAAGTCATATTCGAAAGGCTGTGTGGGGGTGAACTCCTTCCATTTCCTTTCAATCTCTGCCAGCGTTGCAGGTACGTTCTTCCCGGAAAGTCTTACTGTTGCCAACTGGTCACCTCCGCCGGGGAAGAGTACTGAGAAGCATACCGGGTCAATTTTCTTATGCATGGATGTGATATTGAAGTCTTTCATCACACCTATAATCTGATACCTGTCAAACTGTTGAGGGCCTGCAGGTTGAAGTATGTACTGCCCTTCAACAGGTTCCTTAAGGCCTAGTATTCTGACTGCCGCCTCATTTATCAACACGGCCGTGGAGTCAGTCCCATAATCCTTTGAGAAGAAACGGCCGCTTACCAATTCAACTCCCAGGGTCTGAGGGAAGTCAAAACTGACCCATGCCTGTTGCAGAAGATATGTGCTTTTGTCGGGGTCGTCATCACGGAAGAATGCATTGTTGCTGAAATCCATACCGGGGACCTGTCTCGAGAACCCGGCATTAACCACCCCGTCTGTCTGCATCAGCTGGCTTCTGAAAGTCTCCCTCTGTCTCCAGAAAGCATCGGATCTCCTGATTACAATCAGGTTTTCCTTTTCAAAGCCGATATCTTTTCTGGTCATGAAGTTTAACTGACGGTATACGATGATTGAGCCAATTATTATGACAATTGCCACTGCATACTGAAAGACAACCAGGATTCCCCTGAGCCTTTTTGACATTGAACCCGGACTCAGCGTTCCCTTCAGTACTTCGGCTGGTCTGAATGAGGCCAGCACCATTGCCGGGTAAAACCCGGCCGCCAGTCCTACCAATACTATTAAGGCAATGATGAATGCAATGCCGTTAAAACCTGTCAGCCCCACTGATAGGGTTTTTCCTATCAACTGGTTAAACACAGGGGTGAGTGCAAAAACCAGAATAAGTGCAATGACACCTGAAATCGCTGCCAGTATCACCGACTCTCCCAGGAACTGTGTGATCAGTCCGGTGCGGCTTGCTCCGGCAACTTTCTTTACCCCAACCTCTTTGGCTCTTCCTGCTGACTTTGCGGTAGCAAGATTGACGTAGTTTATGATGGCAACCAGCAGTATCAGAACGGCTATGACGGCAAAGATATAGACTGTGCTGAGGGAGCCCGGTGGTTCAGCATTATACTGAGTTGCACCTTTGAGGTGAATATCCTTCAAGGGTTCAAGAACATAACTGAAGTCGTTGCCTGCCTTCCTGAAATCATCGATTGTCTGGCCTATGGCTTCCTGGAGTTGTGGTCCGACATATTTGATAACCATTCCCTGCAGTTTTTCCTGCAATTCATCCTTATTGGTCCCGTCGGCGGCAACAATGTATGTGTAGTAGTTATGTGATATCCAGAAAGGGCTGTTGGCTATCCTGGGATAAGATATCATGGAAGCCAGGATATCGAACTTTAGATGCGAATTATCAGGGACATTCTCCATTATCCCGGTAACGGTGTAAAGGACGGTGTCTGATTCCATGGTGACTTTCTGGCCTATCGGATCGGCATTACCGAAGTATTTCTTTGCGTATTCCTCAGACATCACCATTGTCATGGGTCTTGCAAGGGCTGATGCCGGGTCACCTTTAAGGAGTTTGAAGTCAAGAACATCAAAGATGTTTGAGTCTGCAAAAAGTACTCCCTCCTCGTTGAATTTGCTCTCACCGTATCCCATGAGCCAGTCGCCCATGTCCCTGATCCTGGCGGCCTTCAGAATCTCAGGGTAATCATTCAGCATCGCCTGTGCCATCGGGCCGGCTGTAACAGCCTGGTTCAGCTCACTGCCTGCCATCCGGCCAACCACCTTCAGCCTGTAAATATTTTCATAGTTGGAATGGAACCGGTCATAGCTCAATTCATGCATTACATACAGGCTTATGAACAGGAAGCTTGTGATCCCGACAATTAGGCCAGCCATGTTCAGCATGACATAACCGCCCTGTTTTCTCATACTCCGGATTGTGTGAACGAGGAAATTCTTAAGCATTTGCGGATGATTTTTTTACACTCTGGTGTTATCTTAAAGACGGAAAAAGAAAAAATCTGCTGCAAAACCTTCAGCTTATTTAGAGGAGGAAAAATAAAAAGCGGCCTGCATATTCGTGCAGGCCGCCGATGGGATTATTTATACCAGTTAATCCTGGAAGAGGCTATTCACACTTCAGGTTTGTCCGCTGTGCCTTGGCGGCTTCAGCAAACGGTCCGTACTGGGCATTCTTGAATGATTCGCATGCTGCAGCAGTATTACCCTGACCAACCTGTGCCACGG
>JAKAXP010000057.1 GCA_021816545.1 Bacteroidota bacterium | reverse complement strand
TCTCGGCGGGGTCTGCTCTTAACCCCGGCCGGCTGCGGATCTTCCCAGCAGGAAAGACGCAGGCAGCGTTCGGCCTCCGAAGAAAAATATGTCAAGCCCGGGATCAACGTGATTCCGGGCTTTGGTTTTCTTATTGCCATCGGTCACTGTTGCCACGAGATCCCCTCTGAAAGCCTGTCAGTCCTGCAAACCCACAGGAAAAAATTGGATATCACATTTCGTGATTTCCAACTAATGTGGGTAAATTTAGTATGTCCAGCTGCATTAAAATACTAAGATGAAAGAAGTCTGCAGTTTGCCTGAAGAGTCTATCATTAACAAAATCTATGTTATAAGGGGATTGAAGGTCATGATAGACAGTGACCTGGCGGAGTTGTATGGTGTAGAAACCAGACGGCTTAAGGAACAGGTAAAGAGAAACAATAGAAGATTCCCTGAAGACTTTATGTTTGTTATTAACCAAGAGGAGCTTAAATGTTTGAGATCGCAAATTTCGACCTCAAACATTGATTTGATAAGTGATCCGCAACCCATATTGGCAAAGTACGTTGGAACATAAGATTTACGATTAACGTGACCCCCGAGTAATTATTTCTGGTGAGAAGCGCCGGTAAAATCATCAATAATTGGGATTGATGGGCGCTCCTGCCCGGGCTTTCTTTGCGGTGTCAAATAATTCAAAATTCGCAAGGAAATGAAAAGGATAACAATACTGTTCTCAATACTTATTTTAGCCAGCCTGATAACCCAGGCACAGGAAACGGATTCAACAGGTTCAAAATATCTCAACAGCGCCGAACTGATGCTTGCCAACAACAGCAGGCTCAATATCGGCGGTTACGGTGAAGTGCATTTCAACCAGCCCTTCACACAGGGACAGAAAAACCTAAGTACCCTGGATGTGCACCGCATTGTGATGTTCCTCGGGTATAACTTCAGCCCGAAAACACAGTTTGTCTCTGAAATTGAATTCGAATACGCTAAAGAACTGTGGGTGGAGCAGGCATTCCTGCAGCACAGGATAAACAGTTATATAAACTTCAGGGCAGGACTCATGCTGGTTCCGATGGGGATAATCAACGAATACCATGAGCCAACAACATTCAACGGTGTGGAAAGGCCGGTCATCGACAACCGTATCTCCCTCAGCACCTGGCGCGAGGTTGGTTTAGGGTTCTCGGGAAATATCCTGCCGCTGACAGTGAAGTACCAGTTATATGCCGTAGGAGGGCTGAACGGATATGACACAAAAGGTGTTTTCACCGGATCATCCGGACTGAGGGAAGGACGACAGAAGGGCTCAAAGGCCTATGCAAGCTCTCCGGCACTGACAGGTAAAGTCGAGTTTTACGGAATAAGTAACCTGAATCTCGGCCTGTCAGGATATTTTGGAAAATCGCAGAGCAAACTTTACTCAAAATTATCAAAGGACGACACAGCATCACTGGCGCGGGCAGACTCTTCAACAGTGGGAATATCAATGATCGGAGCCGATGCACGGTACCAGCTGAAAGGGATGGAACTGCGCGGACAGTTATACTATACATCATTTTCAAATACAGAACAGTATAATGCATTCACCGGGACAGTAACATCAAATAATGACCTGGGAAAATCAATGCTGGGCTACTATGCCGAAGCTGGTTATAATGTGTTCAGGTTATTCACAGGTATTGAGCAGGAGTTGATTCCATTCATAAGATATGAGTTCTATGACATGCATAACTCGGTTGATGCGGAAACGGATAAGAACCTGAATTACAGGAATACCATTATAACCACGGGGCTCACCCTGAGGCTGAACCGGAAAGCCGTTCTGAAGACAGATCTTCAGTTTACAAAGGCAGGTTCTTCGGATGACTACACCAGGGTGTTCAATGCAGGAATTGGTGTAATGTTCTGATTATTTGCTAAATGGCTGTATCTATAATATTAATATCACTGCTGTCGCTTTTTCCCGGCAGCGGCAATGACCCGGGGATTGATTACAGTCCCCGGCTGCTGCACAGGGAAGCAAGTGCTGTCTTCGGGGGGAAAGAATTCCTGATGACAGAGCTCCATATAACGGGTTCCACAGAGGGTATGGCCCCTGTCAGCGGCAAGTTCTTCAGCCTGAAGAGTTCCGGAGGAGAAAACATTATTGCATACATTGGCAGGGTCAACAGCTGCAGGGCCGGGGGTTGTTCAAATCCGTCTCTGGACGGGAATGACGATGAATCTGAATACTTCGACTATTTTATCCTTTTCGATTCAGACAAGAAGGTGAAGCTTGTGAGGGTATACAACTATGCCGCCACTCACGGTCAGGAGGTTGCAGTAAAAAGATGGCTTGACCAGTTTGCCGGGTACGATTCAGGAAAGCCGTTGAGAGTGGGAAAGGAGATTGATGCTATCTCTGGTGCAACAATTTCCGTATATGCCATCGTGGCTGATCTTCAGGAAAAAATCAGGCTTCTCAATAAACAGAATATCTGACCCCCAGGGGATTTCTACCTGTTTTCATTATCGCTGGTCTACCGGCTGTCTGTGCGGGTTCAAACATTCTTGCTAATTTCATGTTCTGATTAAAAATGAGACTGCAACACGAATAGCCCTTCTGCGAAGCGTAAACGTCCTTGGCAAGGCCATGATCAAAATGCCTAAGCCTGCCCTGTCAAGGCTGGCAGCCTGGCATGCTGTCTGATCCCAATAGTGGAATATATTTGCCGTTTTGATTTAATTATTGGAAAATATTTCCTATTTTTGCCTATGAACAGTATTTAAATGGAAGATATTCTGCCCATACATCTTCAGGAAGTAATTTTCAGCTCATCTGATCCGAAGATCTCCAAACAGATATCAAGACTTGAGAAAAGAGGAAAGATAAGGAAGATTGCTCAAAGAGTATATTCCTCCAATCAGACCGATGAACCGGAGGAAATAATCCGCAGGAACCTGTTCAGGGTGCTTGGCAGACTTTACCCGGGAGCCATATTGAGTCACCGCTCAGCTTTTGAATTTGAGCCTACAAATGAAGGACATATTTTCCTTACCTATTCCTATACAAAGAAGATAAACCTTGCCGGCATTACACTCAGGTTTCTTGAAGGACCTGAAGCTATTCCAGGTGATAACCAGATTTCCGGAGGATTGTATGTTTCCCAGAGGGCAAGAGCATTTCTGGAGAATCTTCAACAAGCGAAGAATGTCAGCGGGAGTTCAAAGTGCCTGCCGGTTGTCTCACTTGAGGAAAAACTTGAACAGGTTATCAGGGTAAACGGAGAAGAAGAGCTCAATAATATCCGGGACAGAGCCAGAGAAATTGCATCTGGCCTGAACATGGAAAAAGAATTTGCGAGGTTGAACAGTATAATCGGTGCATTACTTTCAAGTCATTCAAACAGAATACTTTCATCCCCGGTTGCAGTTGCGAGAGCTTTCGGATATCCTTACGACCCTGCCAGAATAAGACTCTTTGAGAGCCTGTTCAGAGCACTGAAAACAAGTGAATTCAAAAACAGACCGGACAGAAATTCATCATCAGGCTCATTCCGCAACTTTGCATTCTTTGAAAGCTATTTCTCCAATTACATTGAAGGCACTGTATTTGAAGTAGATGAAGCCAAGTCCATTGTAGACAGCAACAAACCATTGCCTGCCAGAAATGCAGACAGTCACGACATTCTGGGAACATACAGGATTGTTTCAAACAAGGAGGAGATGTTGCATACACCGGGTACAGCCGAAGAATTACTGCAAATTATCACCTACCGTCACAGTATTCTTCTGGAAGCCAGACCTGACAGCAATCCTGGATTGTTAAAGGACAGAAACAATTTTGCAGGATTAACAGCCTTCGTGGATTTCAACCTTGTAAAAGGGACATTAATACAGGCTTTTGATTTTTACCAGGCACTTGATCACCCCTTTGCGAGGGCAGCTTACCTGATGTTCGCAGTGAGTGAGGTGCATCCGTTCATTGACGGTAACGGACGCATAGCGCGAATAATGATGAACGCAGAATTGGTGAAGGCAGGTCATTCAAAAATAATCATACCAACGGTTTTGCGTGACGATTACCTGAGTTCACTCAGAAAATTATCCCGGCAGGGCAATCCGAAACCTTATGTAAGCATGCTTCAGATAGCACATGAATTCAGTGAAAACATCCATGACGATAATTATACTGAAATGCTGCACTTTCTCAGGAAATGCAATTCCTTCCAGGAAAACACTGAAGCCAGGTTAGTAATTATTAAGAAATAAAATGGCAACACGAATAGCCCTCCTGCGCAGCGTAAACGTCCTTGGCAAGAACATGATCAAAATGCCGGAGCTTGCCATGGCCTTTGAAAAGGCGGGATTCAAGAATGTCAGGACCTATATCCAGAGCGGTAACGTCATCTTCGAAACACAGGAAGGATCAGATGAAATGCTTTCCGCTAAAATAAGGGACCTGATCAGTAAAAAGTTCGGTCACACAATCCAGGCGGTGGTGCTCGCGCCGCAGGAGCTGGCTGAAACAGTGGCACAGAATCCCTTCGCGAAAAAGCCGGGCATTGACCTCACGAAACAGCATGTCACCTTTCTTGACAGGGACATTGATCCCGCAAAAGCGGAGAAGCTACTTTCATATCACTATCCCCCTGATGAAATAATAATCGGCAACCGTGTTGTCTATGTTCACTGTCCTGACGGTTATGGCCGCACAAAGTATCACAATAATTTCATCGAAAAGAAACTTTCTGCCAACGCCACTTCACGAAACTGGAACACCTGCCTCCGGTTGCTGGAGATGTGCGGGGAGCAGGAAATATTTTAATGAACACTCTGCAAGCGCTGGCAGATTTCATTAATTTAGGGGTACAAAACCCCGGTTGATACCCAGCATATTATATTTTCTGCAAAAACTCGTTACCCCTCTATGAAAAGAAGCATTCTGTTTATTTCCGGATTTCTCCTGGCGGCACTGCTTAATGGGCAGGATAACAAATGGCTCCTTGATAAGCCGGGCGCCTGGCGATTTGAAAATCACCTCACCGACAAGTCATACAAACTACGGAATGCTACGCTGAGCGCTGCGGACAACGCTGCCTTCAAAAGCAATATGGCCGTTTTGGCTGAATGGTTCAGACAGAACCACCCCATGCTGAATAATCCGGTCGGCTATGATATACGCACGATAGCGAACAGGATGTGGGGCGACTATACAACCCGGGCTGAAGCAGAATACGGGATACCGGCCACTCTTGATTTCCTGTTCGAGATATTTGATTCAGAAGGCGGAAAATGGACGATTGAGCCTCCTCAGTACGGCATTTTGGTGAACAGTATAACCGGAGGGCGGCAAGGTTTGTATTTCACCCCGGAATCTATAGTTGAAGACGGTTCAAGGTATGACCTTTCAAGGACAGAGGATGTAAGGAATGCGCTGGAAAGACTATGGCAGTATTTCCCGGTATCTTTGTTCAGGGAGAGCCCCTGCCCGGGAGTTGATATTTACGCGGCAAACACCGGCGCAACGGAACAGATTGTTGTATATAATCCGGAGAGACCTCCCTACTGGCTTCCGGTAACACTTCAGGAGCTGGCAGATGCAAGCCTGGCATATTACTCCCTTTTTCAGAAAGTTGAGATAGACAGGATGGTCCTCGATCAGCTTAAAAGTGAGATTGCCGACCTATCCGCTGAGGAACTTGCCGCACCGGCTTACTTCGGGCATGATTCGCATTTTGTCCTGAGGGCCAATGGCAGAGGGCAGGGGCTGCAGATAATGCGGTTCAACCCTGAATACTGGGACAGATCGTTGCCACCATCTGCGATACAGTTTATGAGTTTTTGGAATCCTGTCCTTTCGGACGAAGAGATGGAAGAGCAACTCCGCAGGGCCGGATACCCGAACTACCCGCAGCTCTTTGTCAACCGGGTAAAATGGGATGAGATTTCGAAACTAATCAACAAATAGTCATTTTCGTAAGTGCCCCCTTTCGGGTAAGAAGGGGATCAGTTTACTCGCACAACTCTTTCAGGATTTTGAGTGCCCCGGGCCATGCCTGCAGGACAAAATCCCTGAACTCAGCCGGCACATCGGTGTCTATCATTAATTGAGTGCTGCTGCCAACCGGCTTCATGGTATAGTTTTCAAGTGCTCCGTGCCAGGTCTCGCTCTTGCCTTCGCCGGCAACTTCCTTGCCGTCAACAACTTCCCGCAGACTTTCAATACTCAGGAATTTCCCCGGTATGTTTTCCCGGATCCGGCATAACATCCCGGAAGACTTGCCGTCGGCATCCGTTCCAAGGAAAAGTATCCTTTCACCTTTTTCCCAGGAACCGGTGAAGCGTGATTCCTGATTGAACGGTTTGGTCCATTTGCTGTATGACTCACTTCCCAGCATGATCCGGAATATGTTTTCAGGCGTGTTGTCAATTGTGGTTTCAAAATGGAGCATCTCCCTCCTGCCATAACCTTCCACATACTTTCTGAAGTTGTCAAGAATTGCCTGCCATCCGTCTCTCTGAAGCTCTGCGCTGTTGAGGTCCTCAGTCTCAAACGACTCCATAACCAGTGTTCTTCCTGCGGTCTCCCTGAAAAGAATGTCAACGTTCCTCCCGTCATCGAGGGTGTAGGCTATCGACTTCCCCGGAACCACATCAGTAAATCTTCCCGAGAAATCAAATCCTTCGGAGCCGTCCCTGGCTTCCATCCGTGAAAGGAATGCCCCTCCGGGGCGAAGATCGTTTTCAGCGTAGCTGGTCTGCCAGTCGTCTGATGCATGGTTCCAGTGAATTATATGAATGGGGTTTGAGAACAGTTCCCAGACCTTTTCCAGTGGTGCGATTATCGTGGTTGACACGGTAACAACCAGTCTTTCTCCTTTCGGTGTCATGATATTACGGTTTTAAGTTACCTGATGAAATATAAACAATGGGGGGATGCAATTGTTTGTCAAAATGCCATATTATAGCCCTCCCTCTGAAATGGTACGTTCAAATATCAATACCCGTTCCCTGGATTCTGGATCCGGGGAAAAGTATTACTTTGTGTAAAATTTTCATGCCATGGATGAAAGGCGCATTGAAGATGCTTCAGACAAAGCGCCGGGGCTTAATGAGGGTTTGCAAACGAAACCTCCTGAATCCGGTAAAAAAAATGAAGAACCTGCCTCTCCTCCTCTGACAGAGGATATTCACAAAACCGGGGTGCTTAAATCTTTCGTTAAAAGGGCACGGGACCATTTCTTTGATTTCATCCTGCTTTTTCTTGCTGTATTCTGTGGGTTCATGGCTGACAACTGGCGGGAAAAAATGTCAGAGCATCAGCGCGAAAAGATCTTCATCCGGTCACTTGTTGAAGATGTCATCTCGGACACAATCGGGTCTGGCCTTACCCTGGACCGGCTCAGGATGATGAATGCCGGGCTTGACAGCGTTCTGGTGTCTCTGTCTGATCCGGAGACGGTCAAAAACTCAAATGACGTCTTTAACCTGTGGACCAGGAATATGGGCCTGGAGGTATTCGTCTCAAATGACAGGACAATTCAGCAGCTCAAGAGTAACGGCGAACTCCGGCTTATAAGGAAAAAGGAGGTCTCAGACAGGATCATGAAGTATGACCAGACGCTGAAGAGGTATTACACCCAGTCAGATCTCATGTACAGTGCTCTTACGAACCTCACCTATTACAGTCAGCTCTTCGATTTTATCAGCCTGAACAGGAACCCCGGTGTTCCGGTTCCGATGACCGGGCAGGGAATACAGGTCCTGAACCAGGCCTATTCACATCTTTTTCTCTGGAACCGGGGGCTGACCGGCCTGATAAGCTATCTTGAGGCAGTCAACACCGAGGGGAGGGAACTTGTGACTTTCATCCAGGGTCAGTACAGGCTTAAAGATTAGACCAATAAACGGTGCTCAGGCATGACAACTTATCACCGGGAGCAGAAGCAACAAATCACAATCATATGGAAAACCGTACTCTTGAAATTGAAACCGCAATCGGGATCCTGAAGACTCCCCATGAGGTGTTTGAGGCAATCGTTGACCCGGCACAAATGTCAAATTATTTCATTTCCCGAGGCAGCGGGAGGCTGGAGGAGGGGAAGGTGGTCATGTGGAGGTTCCCCGAGTTTGATTTTGAGTTCCCGGTAAGGGTGGCCCGTATTGAGAAAGACAGTTTTGTCTCATTCCGGTGGGAGTCTGACGGGATGGACCTGCTTGTGGAGATCAGGCTGACCCCCCGAGATTCAGGATCAACTGTTGTTCGCATCACCGAGGGAAAAAGGCAGCCTGATGAAGCAGGCCTGAAGTGGCTCAAGGGAAACACGCAGGGATGGGCAAACTTCCTTGCATGCCTGAAGGCTTACCTTGAATATGGTATCAATCTCCGGAAAGGCGCATTTGACTTTATGACAGATAAATGAATAAGATGGTAATTCCCGGTTTACTTGTGGCAGTTGCTGCATTGATGATATTCCTGGTTGTTATTAGTCCCGGTAAACCCGGTTCATGCCCTTCCGGTTATTCAGGCAGGAGCATTTGCGAAAAGACATTTGTACAGATCGGCGGTGTCCGCCAGGGTATGTTTATCAGGGGCGCGGACACAACCAATCCTGTACTTCTTTTCGTCCATGGAGGCCCGTCATTCTCAGAGTATTTTCTTGTTGAAAAGTACCCAACCGGCATTGAAGATTACTTCACTGTCTGTTACTGGGATCAGCGTGGCGGAGGCCTCTCCGTGACCCCTGAAGTGACAAAGGAGAGCCTGACACTCAGGCAACATGCGGCTGACATGATTGGGGTGACAAATTACCTCCGTGAGCGGTTCGGGAAGGAGAAAATTTATATCATGGCGCACTCTGGCGGTACGGCATTCGCTGTCAAAGCTGTTGCTGATAACCCGCAGCTGTTCAATGCCTATATCGGCATGGCCCAGATTACAAAACAGGCTGAGTCTGAGAAAAGGGCCTGGAAATATATGGTTGACCGGTATTCCGAAATGGGCAACACAAAAATGGTTACCCGGTTCGCAAAGTACCCGGTAACCGAAGATGACTCATCTCTCCTGCCGTTTTTCAATTCAGTTCTGAGGGATAAGTCGATGCATGAACTGGGTATTGGCACTATGAGGAACATGAAATCGATAATGACAGGTGTTTTTTATCCTGTCTGGCTGTGCAGGGCTTATACCCTCAGGGAGAAGTACAACATCTGGCGTTCGAAGTTTTCATTCGTCAATAAGTCCGGTCTCAGGGCAGAGGTGCTGGCACTCGATATGGAAAAGGAGGTTCCGTCTCTCGGGATACCGGCATACTTCATCAGCGGCAGGCATGACCTAACCGTCAACCGGGAGCTTTCAGAAGAGTATTTCAATAAACTTGACTGCCCTATGAAGAGGTTTTACCTCTTTGAAAACTCCGCCCACAGCCCGATGTTTGAAGACCCGGAAAGATTTCTTGAGATAATGGCGTCAGATGTTCTGAACGGGGTAACCAGCTTTTCAGATTAATTGAATGGTGTCAGCGTCTGGCTCTTTTCCTCAGCAGGTTGAATGCACTCAGATAGCCTCCGCAGATGGCGCCGGAGAAGCCTCCGCCGTTCCTGCCCCACGCTGATGCCAAATGCAGGTTCTCAACCGCTTTGAATGAGTCGGGAGTCTTCCTGCCGGGATTCTGCGCAAAACCGTATACCGCCCCGCCGGGATTTAAAGTATATCTTTTTACAGTTGCCGGGGTGCCAACCTCGTAATAGCTGATTATCTCCCTGACTCCCGGTATCACCTCCTCAAGCCTCTCAATGAATGTCTGAGCCACATACTCCTTCCTGAGCTCGTATTCATTCTTGCCGAGCTTTTCCCAGTCGGCCAGGTAATCAATGCAGCAGATTGCCCCTACCCCCTTTCCTGCCGGAGCCAGGCAGGAGTCGACCTGCCCGTAATCGACAAACGTAAAGCTGCGCCTTGAGAAGTCGTCCCTGTTGTTGCGGGCTATGTCAGCCTGCGACTTAACTGAACGGTCATAGATGAACATCGAATAATACCGGTGTCCCAGCTCCTTCAGCGGTCTGTCAAACCCGAAATAAACCGTCAGTAGCGAAGCACCGGTGTTAAGCACGCTGAATTCTTCCTTCAGGAGGGCTCCCTGTTCCTGCGGCAGCATGTCAGCAAGTGCCGGGACGGAGCAGTTCACCACAATCTCACCGGCTGTGGCCGTCACGGTTTCCCTGGTGCGGTCACTCCGCTTCCTGAAGGTCACCCCTGTGGCGCTGTTGTTGCTGACCGTCACACCGGTCACAAGATGGTTCAGCAGGACATCCCCGCCATGTTTCCTGATATAGCCTGCCAGGTGGTCTGACAGCTTCTGTGAGCCTCCTTTGATGAAACTGGCACCGTTTGTATAATAACTGCCTTCAGCTACAGAGTAATATGCCAGCGACAGGGAATAGGGGTCATCATGGAAATAGCCCAGGTTGCCAAGGAGGATTAATTTAAGGTCTTCGTTACTGATTATTGAATCGAGAAAAACGCCGACGCTGATATCAGGTTCAGGATTGCCCGTAACCTTCTTCTTCGGGTTGAGCAACAGGTCAAAGTAACGATCGATTCCCTCCTTTTCACCAGGGAACAACTCATAGAGGCGTGCGGCTGCCAGCTGAGGGTCATGGGGTACCGTCACGGCGAGGTCTCCCCTAATGAACCGGTAGAACTCCGGCAAAGGAAGGAACTCCACATTGCCGGTAACATCAAGCTCACTGAAGATGCGGTTCTTCATGTCACGGCTGCCGGGGCCATCCATCTCATGCAGGCCAACCTCGAGGGTGAAATCACCCCTTTTAAAGGTGGTTGCACATCCGCCGGGACGGTTATGCTGCTCAACGACCAGCACTTTCAACCCTTCACGGGCCAGCTTCGCCCCTGCCGTCAGTCCACCGAGACCGGAGCCGATAACTATAACATCATAATTCATTTGATCTCCGGAATTGGGTAGCGTTTGAACTCTTTGTTTCTGTCAAAAAGATACCTGTAAGTGATATAGTGTTTCACTGAGACGCTTCCGACTGATACGAAAATCTTGCGCATCTTCGGGTTGAAGTCGCCTACCCATGAGAACTCAACCTCCTTATAATGAGGCTTATGCTCGATTGCCTCCCGTACCTTAAGGATGAAGGCCGACTCGATTCCGAGTTTCTGGAATCTGGGAATGACTCCCATCAGCATCCCGCGGGCCCTTGTCATTGTATTGCGCTTCTTCAGCCACAGGAATTTGATCATTGACACCAGGTTGAGCTTCCCGTTAAGGTGTTTGAGAATCTGGTTCAGGTCGGGGAACATGAGGTAAATGGCTATGGGTTTCCCCTCGAAATATGCAAGCCAGATGAACTCCTCATCTAGTATGGCTTTGGCTTTTTTCAGTGTGCTCTTGATATAATCAGGTTCGAGGGGCTCGAAGTTGGCCTTGAAGGAGGCCCATGCCTCGTTGAACACCTCGGCGAAGTCGGCGATGTATTTATCCTGCTCCTTCCAGGTGAAGTGTCTGAACTCATATCCCGGTTTATCGGCCACCCACTGTGCTATCTTTCGAAACCTCTCGTCGAGCGGTTTGGTAAGGTCATAGTGAAATCCCTCCTGCTTAAACCAGGTCCGGAAGCCGTATCTCTCAAACAGC
>JAKAXP010000056.1 GCA_021816545.1 Bacteroidota bacterium | reverse complement strand
AGGGGAGGAGCCGTTTTTGATCCCCAGACCAGGGGAAGATATCCTTAAAATTGTCGTAAAGGAAAGATACAATGACAAGCCTCCCGCCGTGGGATTCATAAGGGGATTCGGCATTAAAAGCGGCGCGCTGGCCTCATCGGTGGCACATGACAGTCATAATATAATTGCAATAGGAACAAATGACCGCGATATTGTTGCAGCCATTAACCTCATTGTGGACGCGGGGGGAGGAATGTCTGTCGTCTCTGACGACGGCGCAGAAATCCTCAGACTGCCGGTTGCCGGTATCATGTCAGACCTCCCGGTCACAGCAATGGCCGCACGCTACGAAAAACTGTCTGAAACGGTAAAAAGCCTCGGCTGCAGGCTGGATGCACCTTTCATGACTCTTTCATTCATGGCCCTGCTTGTCATTCCAAAGCTCAAGATGAGCGACAGGGGACTGTTTGACGGCCTGACATTCAGGCATATACCGCTGTTTGTTCCCGATCCTTACAGCAAATACAGGACCAGGTAAGACTTCTGCACATAAACCATTTCGGTTCGGTTAATGTGCAGGCAATGAGATAAATGACAGGAGCAGATTATATAAAGTCAACAGTATCGGCCCTGCCCGACAAGCCGGGTGTATACCAGTTCATTGATGCCTCCGGAACAATCCTTTACGTCGGGAAAGCCCGCAGTCTCCGTAAACGGGTCTCATCATACTTTGCAAAAAACCAGTCAGGCAAGACAAAGGTTATGCTCTCCCGCGCAGCGGACCTGCGTCATGTGGTGGTTGACAACGAATCAGAGGCTCTCCTTCTTGAAAACAGCCTTATAAAGAAACATCAGCCAAGGTATAATATCCTGCTGAAGGACGACAAGACCTATCCCTGGATATGTGTTAAGAATGAACACTTTCCGAGGGTTTTCATGACGAGGAAACTAATCGCTGACGGCTCTGCCTATTTTGGACCTTACACATCTGTTCCGGCTGTCAGAACACTTCTTGAACTTATCCGCCACCTCTTTCAGATCCGCACCTGTTCACTGCCGCTTTCAGAAAAATCAATATCAGAAGGCAAATTCAAAGTGTGCCTCGAATATCACATGGGCAACTGCAAAGCCCCGTGCATCGGACTTGTAAGTGAGGCAGAATACAGCCTCCAGGCAGAGAGGATTAAGGAAATAATCAGGGGAGATCTTTCCGGTGTAACAGCATACCTGGAATCGGTAATGCGCAAATATGCATCGGAGCTGAAGTTTGAGGAGGCACAGAAAATCAAGGAGAAGCTCGAACTTCTTTCCAAATACCGCAGCAAGTCGGTGGTAGTCAACACCTCAGTAAAGAACGTCGATGTATTTGGGTGCTCCGCCGGGGAGGGTTCAATGTATGTCAGCTACATGAAGGTGGTATCCGGCGCTATAGTGCAATCCTGGTCCGTTGAGCTGAAAATGAGGATGGAAGAAGAGATGGAGTCATTGCTTTCAACCGCAGTCACCGAAATAAGGCAAAGGGTATCAAGCAACTCACCGGAGGTAATTGTTCCATTTATGCCTGATATTCAGCTCGATAAGATCAAATACACGGTTCCTCAGCGGGGTGACCGCTATAAATTGCTTGAACTGGCCAATCGTAATGCAGTCTTTTTCAGGCTTGAAAGACAAAAGAAAACCGCAGAAAAGTCGAAGGAAAACCGTACCGAAAAGAATCTCGAGAGGATGAAGAAGGACCTTCACATGCCTGTCCTTCCTTCTCATATTGAGTGTTTTGACAATTCAAACATACAGGGTGAATCTGCTGTGGCAGCATGTGTAGTCTTCCGTAACGGCAAGCCAAGCAACAGGGAATACCGCCATTTCAATATAAAAACAGTAACAGGACCTGACGATTTTGCCTCGATGGAGGAGGTTATTTACCGCCGTTACAGAAGAATGCTGGATGAACAGAAGCCGCTTCCCCAGCTTGTTGTTATTGACGGAGGCAAGGGGCAGCTCTCATCTGCCATAAAAAGCCTTGATTTACTCGGTATAAGGGGAACCGTTACAGTTATTGGAATTGCAAAGAAGCTGGAGGAGATTTATTTCCCCGGAGATTCGGTACCGCTCTATCTGGACAAGAACAGCATCACCCTTAAAATTATCCAACACCTGAGAAACGAGGCCCACCGTTTCGGAATAAACTTTCACAGGGGTAAGCGCAGTTCCAGGATGAACCGTTCAATCCTGGATGAAATTCCTGGAATCGGAGATAAGACAAAGGAACTTCTCCTTAAAAAATTTGGCTCGGTTAAAAAACTTGCCGAAGCTGCCCCGGAAGACCTCGAAAAGGTCGTTGGAGCAAAAAAAGCGGCGATTCTGGCCACCGCACTCAAAAATTAATTTATTTCCACGTGGAACAATGTCAGGAAAACATTGTTTTAAAGCGCAGACAATCAGCAGGTAATTGCCAGTCACCTGCACTGTGAACTTCGCGAGAATCAAAAATTTCCCGTCAGGCGGGCAGTCCCCCGAATATTTTCTTCAGAAAACGGTGAAAGGAATGGACCCCGTTTGGTTTCCAGAACATCATTATGCACTGGTGGTGGATCAGGTTGACATCTTCCTTTTCAAGTTCGGCAATGGTCTCTTTTGTTTCCGCCCCCTGCTGAATCCAGAGATCCTTTATCCCGTGGGAAATGGCTTCCCTTGCAACAGAAAGTGTTTGCTCCTTCGGTGTCATGAAAATCAAACCCCTTACTCCGGAGGGCAGTTCGCTGACCGACCTGTAGCAGCTGATTCCGTCAATGATTCCACCTGCAGGATTGACGGGTACTACGTCCATTCCCTTCTTGCGCAGGTCGAGAAACATTACATGCCCGAATTTTTTCGGATCTCTCGAGACACCGGTTATTGCATAGGTGCCCAGGGAGAGAAAGCGGTTAACATCTTTCATTTTCTTCTGAGTGTTGAGAATATAACAAACTCGATTAGTGCTGACTTTGTTTCTGATTCCGGATACTCCTCCAGGATCCGGATTGCCCTGTCAGAGTACTCCTGCATTTTTGCTTCGGCATATTCAAGGCCATTGTGCTTTCGCACGAACTCTATCACCTCCCTGATCTCCCTTTTTCCCTTTTTCTTTTTCCTGAGCAGCCTCAGGATGTGGCGTCTTTCTATCGGTCCCGCCTCCCTGAGAGCGTGTATCAGAGGAAGAGTTATCTTCTTTTCCTTGATGTCATTCCCCTCCCTTTTGCCGGTAAGGCCCTCGCCAGTATAATCGAGAAGATCATCTTTTATCTGGAAAGCCACGCCGATGTTTTCACCGAGCTCCTTCATCCGTCCGATTACCACAGCATCGTCGGTGACAGAGCTGGCGCCGCAGGCAGTGCATGCTGAAATGAGAGTGGCTGTCTTCATCCTGATAATACGGAAGTAATCCTCTTCCCGGATATCAAGCTTGCGGGTTTTCTGAAGCTGAACAAGTTCGCCTCTTACTATTTCCCTCACAGCGTCTGATACAATTCCAAGCATGTTGAAGCGCTGCTTCTCAACACTTATCAGAAGCCCCTGCGCCAGCAGGTAATCGCCAACCAGTACTGCTATCTTGGAATTATAAAGCACATTGAGTGACGGCAATCCCCGCCGTTCCGAGGCATCATCAACCACATCGTCATGCACCAGGGTGGCAGTGTGAAGCAATTCAATGAAGGTGGCTGCAATGTAGGTCGTCTCACTTACCGTACCGTTGAGCTTTGCCGTCAGGAAAACAAGCAAAGGCCTCATCTGTTTACCTTTGCGCCGCAGAAAATTGTTAAGTATTACATGAAAGAAGGGGATATCGCTCTGCAGCGTGCGCCTGAAGTAGGCTTCAAACTCCCGCATTTCTGCTGCAACCGGTTTCTTTATGTCTGAAAGACCTGCCATCTTCTGCTGAAGGTATCACCAAAAATAAGACAAAATGCGGAACAAATTGTTCCGGGAAGAATGCCTGATGATTCCCCGCATGAAATTCACCTCATGAATGTGACTCTCCCAGGAATTTTTTCTGGAAGAAAAGTATCGCAAGAACCCCCGTGGTGATCGATGTGTCAGCCAGGTTAAATACCGGCCTGAAGAATATAAATGACTGTCCCGGCCTGATTGGTGACCAGTCGGGCCAGGTTGTGTCAATTACCGGGAAGTAGAGCATGTCCACAACCCTTCCGTGAAGAAATGAAGAGTAACCTCCCCCTTCCGGGAAAAGAACTGCCGGAGTGTGCCAGCTCTCACTGAAGATCATTCCGTAAAAAGCACTGTCGATAAGGTTTCCGGCAGCACCTGCAATTATTGCACTTACAGAAAGGATCAGGCCGGCATGTGCATTCTTCTTTATGATACTGTCAAGATACCATGATATACCGGCTATTGCAATCATACGGAATACTGAAAGGGCCACCTTCCCTGTTTTGCCGCCCCATTCCATCCCGAAGGCCATCCCGTTGTTCTCAAGGAAATGAATCCGGAACCAGTTTCCAAGTACCGGTATCTCATCGCCAATGACCATGTTGGTCTTGATAATGATCTTTACAGCCTGATCAACGATCAGGATCGAAAAAATAAGAAGCAGTGCTTTAGCCCGGTTTGACATCAGGATTCAATTTGGCCGCAAAATAAGAAAAAAACGGCAAACAGCTCATTTAAATGCTGATGGTGCATCATCCCCGCGAAGCAGGATTTCAGGTGATCAGTAATAAAGAAATCTCTTGATCTTAAGTGTTGCAGTCTTCTGGAAAGGCTCAGGATGGTAAACAACCAGCTGGAGCTGACTGTACCTGTTTACCCTCGAATTGACATACCGCTGCAATTCTTCAAGATATTCATTGATTATCTGTTCGGCATGATCGGTGACGTCCTTCTTCATCTGGGCATATTTTGCCTGCAGTTCCTCAAGGTTGACGTGAACCATCGCAACAAGCTTGCCCTTTTTCTGAACGACGAGTGATTCTATAACGTGCCCGAAATCATTTATGACTGATTCGATCTCTTCCGGGTAGATGTTTTCGCCGCTGGAACCAACGATCATATTCTTAAGCCTTCCCTTGAGACTCAGGTAGTTGTTTCCGTCAATCACACCAAGGTCACCTGTCCTGAACCAGCCGTCAGGGGTCATCACTTCGGCGGTCATGGCCGGTTCCATGTAATATCCCTTCATTACATTTTCACCACGTGCCCACACTTCACCTTCGCCGGTAGCGGGATCAGGATTGTTTATCTTCAGAGTGACTCCCTCCATGGCAGGCCCGGTTGATCCCAGTTTAGATGATCCGACCTTTGTGCCGGCAAGCAGGGGAGAGGTCTCTGTAAGGCCATAACCGATTGCATATGGGAACTTCGCATCAAGCAGGAACTGCTCAACGGTAGGATTAAGCTTGGCTCCACCGATACCGAAGAACCTGAGGCGGCCTCCAAAGGCCTTGTATATCTTCCTTCCCGCCAGTTTGTTAAGAATACGGCGGAACACCGGCAGGCCGTACAGGAATGCCACAAATCTGCTTTTGTGGAATGTGGGCGCCACCTTGCCGAAATAAATCTTTTCCATTATCAGAGGCACCGTTAGCATCGTTGTCGGCTTCACCTGCTGAAGGGCAGGAAGCAGTACGGAGGGTGTAGGTGCCTTGCGCAGGTACCATATCATGGCTCCGTTGAACAGCGGGAGAACAAGACCCAGGGTCTGCTCATATGTATGTGACAGCGGAAGTATTGAAAGGAAAACATCAGTCTCAACCACATACTGGATTGTCATCACCTGCCTGGCTGTGAAGCATATGTTCCTGTGGGTAAGCATGACACCCTTAGACTTCCCGGTGGTGCCGGATGTATAAATAATCACAGCCAGGTCCTCCTCTGCAACATTGTACTCTCCCGCAGGCACAGATCCTTCATTGTACCTTGCGGAGTCCGGACCGGAAGTGACGGCGAAATCGTCAATTGCAACAACAGCCTCAAGTGCATCTGAAGAGAAACCTGCAACCTTGTGTGCGAGGTTGCCCGACACGAACAGTGCCTTTGCACCCGAATGGTTCAGAACGTTTGCGATCTCCACAGGGGTGAAGTCAGGAAGTATTGGTACGGCAACAGCTCCCAGTGAGGTTATTGCCAGGTAGGTAACACCCCAGTTTGGCATGCTCGTGCTCAGTATGGCCACTTTCTCACCGGGCATGACCCGGAGATCTTCGAGGAGCCTCATCACTGAACCTGTTTTATCTTTCAGCTGGCTGTATGAAATAACATCCTCTCCCACAAAACCCATTGCCTTGTTCTTTCCGTGCTTTCTGAAGCTCTCCCCGGCAAGGAATGGAATCGTCAACATATCGTTATTATTCATTGGCTATGAATGTATTGGGCGCAAAGATACGGTTTAATTGATATGTATGACATGTAAACGTGTAAATATCATTCAGAAATATCCCCTTAAACAAAAATCGATCTAAATAGTTTATTTTTGCGTAGACCAAACACTTGCACATATGGCCCTGATACGGGTAACGAAGGAATTTCGTTTTGAAATGGCACACGCCCTGTGGAACTATGACGGTCCCTGCCGGAATGTCCACGGGCATTCATATATCCTCTATGTGACAATTGCAGGGGAACCGGTAAATGACCCTGCTGATCCGAAAAACGGGATGGTAATTGATTTCGGCGATCTCAAAAAGATAGTACGCAGTTCAGTTGTCGACAGGTTTGACCATGCCCTGATGGTTTCCGGGCAGGCTCCGGCGGAGACGGTGGAAAGCTACCGGCAGCATTTCGGCAACGTAATTGTTTCATCATACCAGCCGACATGTGAAAACCTGGTTGCAGACATAGCTGCCACGCTGGAACAGTTGCTTCCGGCAGGAATCATCCTTCACAGCCTTAAATTATATGAAACAGCCACTGCCTATGCAGAGTGGCATGCATCCGACAACAGGTGACAGAAACAGACAACGATAAGAGACTATTTTTGCTTGATGCATATGCATTGATCTTCAGGTCATACTATGCATTCATCAAAAACCCCCGGGTAACAACGAAGGGGATGAATACTTCTGCCGTCTTCGGCTTCCTCCTCACCCTCGAGGAACTGCTTTCAAAACAGAAACCATCGCATATTGCGGTTGTTTTCGATCCTCCGGGGCCAACCTTCAGAAGCGAAATATACCCGGCCTACAAGGCAAACCGTGATGCCACACCTGAAGACATCAAGGTTGCAGTTCCCTATATCAAGCGGCTCCTTGATGCTTTCCGGATCCCTGTAATTGAAGTACCTGGTTTTGAGGCCGACGATGTGATAGGCACTCTTGCCCGCAAGGCTGCCGGGCAGGGCTACAGGGCATACATGATGACCCCCGACAAGGATTTTGCACAGCTGGTGACTGACAATGTGGTCATGTACAGACCCGGGCGTTCAGGCGGAGAGGCTGAAATATGGGGAAAGGAAGAGATTGTCAGGGAATACGGCGTACCCCCGGAAAACATAACCGATCTTCTGGGTCTGATGGGCGATACATCCGACAATATTCCCGGTGCCCCCGGAATTGGCCCTAAAACGGCCTGTAAGCTTATTTCGGAACACGGGACTATCGAGAACCTCCTCGGGAACACATCAGCGCTCCAGGGGCGGCAAAAGGACATAATTGAACAGAACAGGGAGCAGATACTGCTCTCAAAGCGGCTGGCAACAATTGAACAGGATGTTCCGGTTGAATTCAGGCACACTGAGTTCCACCGGCAGGAACCCGATACCGATGCACTCAGGAAGCTTTATGAAGAGCTGGAGTTCCGGACCATGGCCTCCAGGCTTCCGGCTCCGGGCGCACGGCAGGCGGCATCACCGGAAGGGATGTCGCAGCAGCAGCCGGTGACCGGCTTATTTTCAGTGCCTCAGGGTCTAAATAAGGAAGCTGATGCAAAAACTCTTTCAGCAGGTCAGACTGCCGGCGGAGCACAGGGACTGCTCTTCGGGGAGAGCTCATCTCCGGTTGCCGCAACCATGGCAAACATCAGCTCCACACCACATAGCTATACCCTTATAGAGACAGAGGAAGAGACTGCGCGTCTTGCAGCGGAGCTGTCTCAACTCACCGATTTCTGCTTTGACACCGAGACAAATTCACTGGATCCGCTCAATGCCCAGCTCGTTTCAATTGCATTCTCATGGGAAAAGGGAAGAGGCACTATGCTATGGCTTCCTCCCGAAAGAGAGCTTGCACAAAAACTCCTCCGCCCGCTTATACCTGTCTTTGAGAATGAAAAGATCAGGAAAACCGGGCAGAACCTGAAGTTTGACATACAGGTTCTTTCCGGGTACGGCATAAGCGTCAGGGGACCGCTGTTTGACACGATGCTTGCCCACTACCTGCTGGAACCGGATATGCGGCATAACATGGACCTTCTGTCATCACAGTACCTGGGATATGAACCGGTTCACATTGAGGAGCTTATTGGTGAAAGGGGCCCCAGGCAGAAGACAATGAGGGATGTCGATAAGGAGCGGGTGAAGGAATACGCAGTTGAGGATACTGATGTCACCTGGCAGCTGATGAACCTCTTCGAGCCGATACTTGCAGAAAAGGGACTTGACAGGCTGGCGGCAGATATAGAAATGCCCCTTATCAGGGTGCTGGCTGCCATGGAACGTGACGGCGTAATGATTGATGAGACCGTGCTTAAAACCTACGCTGTCACACTGCGGGAGACCATAATCACGCTGGAAAATGAAATCTATGGACTGGCAGGGCATGAATTCAACATTTCATCGCCAAAGCAACTGGGTGAAATACTCTTTGTGAGGCTTCGCCTGGATGACAATGCAAGGCTGACAAAGACAAAACAGTACCGTACCGACGAGGAGGTGCTGCAACGCCTTACCGGAAAACACCCGATAATTGAAAAGGTGCTTGAATACCGCGGGCTGAAGAAGCTGTTGTCCACTTACGTGGAGGCACTGCCACAGCTTATTGACCGAAAAACGGGAAGGATACATACGACATACAATCAGGCTGTTGCCTCAACCGGAAGGCTTAGCTCAACCAATCCGAACCTTCAGAATATCCCAGTTCGTGATGCTGAGGGGAGGGAGATACGCAAGGCGTTTATTCCTGCCGCCGGTAAGATATTTCTCAGCGCTGACTACTCACAGATTGAGTTAAGGCTGATGGCTCACCTGAGCGGTGACAGCGCCATGATTTCCGACTTTCTGTCAGGTCAGGATATACACTCCGCAACGGCTTCAAAGATCTTTGGCGTACCGGTTCCGGAAGTTACCCGTGAGATGCGTGCCAGGGCCAAGACTGCAAACTTCGGGATCATTTACGGCATATCGGCTTTCGGCCTTTCAGAGCGATTGACAATTGGGCGTAAGGAGGCGAAAGAACTGATAGACGGATATTTCAGCTCCTATCCGGGAGTCAAGGCCTACATGGATGAAAGCATACGGAAGGCGAGGGAGACCGGTTATGTAACCACAATGTTCGGCCGCAGGCGTTATCTCCCTGACATCCATTCGCGGAACCAGGTTGTTCGCGGAAACGCGGAACGAAACGCAATAAATGCTCCGCTTCAGGGTAGCGCTGCGGATATAATCAAGATAGCAATGGTAAGGATAGCATCAAGACTGGAGCGTGAGATGCCCGAAGCTAAAATGATCCTCCAGGTGCATGATGAACTAATCTTCGAGGTGAAGGAGGACAGGGCGGATGAACTTGCATCACTGGTGAGAGAGGAAATGAAGGGAGCAGCACAGCTGAGCGTGCCTCTTGAGGTGGATACGGGAACGGGATATAACTGGCTGGAGGCACACTGATAATGGCGGCAGAAGTAAAAGTGCTCTATTTCGGAGCGGCTCAGGAAGCTGCAGGAAGGGCAGAAGAGGAGTTCCGGGCAGGCGATACAGCATCGCTGCGAAGCCAGATAGTTTCAAAATACCCTGCAATGGCGCGGATTCCGTTCAGGATGGCCCTTAACAAAACCATTGTTAAGGAGGATTCGGGTTTGAAAGAAAATGATATTATTGCAATACTGCCTCCTTTCCAGGGAGGCTGAAACTTACTCTTCCGAAAATGAAAAGCAGGTATCTTACAGGGGGGCCGATTACGCCTGTTCTTATTTCCGAACTGATGACGCTTGGCAATAATGACCCCGGCGCTGGGGCTGTTTCAGTCTTTATTGGCAGGGTTCGCGATGATGACTATGATGGCCGGAGAGTGACAGCCATAGAGTATTCTGCCTATGAAGATATGGTTGAAAAAGAGGCGGAAGAGATTGTACGTACGGTAAGGGCGGCCTTCAGCGATGTGAGGTCAGTCTTGATCGTACATTCAAAGGGAATAGTTAAAGCCGGAGAAGCATCGCTGTTTATTATGATCACCTCCGGACACCGTGATCACGGTACGCGTGCATGCCGCCACACCCTTGAAATGGTCAAGGAAAAGCTTCCGATCTGGAAAAAGGAACTCTTCTGACACCGGTCATTTTCCCGAAATCCCGGCCTGCAGTTATCTGCCATATGCCGGTTTGGCCTCCGTACCCGGATCAGATCCCGGCCGGAGCCCGGAGCAATGATGCATACCGTGCCCTGTCTCCGGCAACGTTAATTGCTTCCCGGACCTGCGTGTCACGACTCAGCGAATATTCAACCATCCCCCAGTCATAGAAGTACCTTCCGGCGAGCTCTGACTCAAGGAGTTCGGTCACCTCGGAACGGTACAACGACATCTCTCTTTCAAGCGTATGGCTGAGCCCTGCTTTCAGCTTTTCAAGTACCTCGCAGTTTGCGTCATATAATCCCTCTTCCCTGGCAGCCCTGGTAAGTTCTTCCAGGATAGTCTCGGAATCGGTTTTGTAAGCAAATTTTTTCACGGCAAGAAACGCCCTGAACTGCTCCAGGTCATTTTCGGTGATCCTGAGACTGTCAGGTGATGAGGGCTGGGGATGCGACCAATAATATTCTGTCGCAAAGTCAAATATCATGTTCTGCACATAAAGTTCACTGGCAAACCTGTTCAGCATATCGGAGGGTACGGCTATGTCCGGTATGATGCCGCCGCCGTCCCTGACGGACCTTCCGCTTTTTGTCCTGAATGTTTTTGTCAGTGAATCGGGAATTGCTCCTACACTGCCATCCTCATTGCGGTTCGAAAAATCAACCGCCTGGATACATCTGCCGCTGGGGATGTAGTATTTGGCGGTTGTCATCTTGACCTGGGCTTTATAGCTGAGAGGCCTTGCCACCTGGACCAGCCCCTTTCCGTATGACCGTTCTCCCACTATGACACCCCGGTCGAGATCCTGGAGTGCTCCGGCAACTATCTCGGATGCGGAGGCGGATCCCCTGTTTATCAGCACCACCACCGGCATGTCAGGTGCAACAGCCGTTTTTGTAGTGCGGAATACGGCATCGTACTGTTTTGCCCTTCCCTTTGTGCTCACAACCTCCTGCCCCGGCTTGACGAACAGGTTGACTATTTCAACAGCCTCGTTTACAAGCCCTCCCGGGTTGCTTCTGAGGTCGAGGATAAGGTCTTCGGCACCCTGTTTTTCCTTCAGGTCAATCAAGGCCTCCCTCACCTCTGCAATACAATTCTGGGTGAAGTTTGTGAACCGTATATAACCTGTGTTTTCATCCACCATGCCGTAATAGGGGACAGCCGATATGGTGATCCTTTCCCTTTTAAGCCTTTTTTTCAGATC
>JAKAXP010000380.1 GCA_021816545.1 Bacteroidota bacterium | reverse complement strand
ATAAACCTCAGCCTAGAACTTGGTGTGGGGTGTTATTGAACCCGGTTTTGCAAGAACATGACCTCTCTTGATCTCTTTCTTGTCAACACCACGGAGGAGAAGACCAACGTTATCACCTGCTTCGCCCTGATCGAGGATCTTGCGGAACATTTCAACGCCGGTACATACTGTCTTGCGCTTCTCTGCGCCAAGTCCAACTATTTCAAGTTCGTCGCCTGTATGAACCATACCTGTTTCAATACGGCCGGTAGCTACTGTACCGCGGCCTGTGATTGAGAACACGTCTTCAACCGGCATCAGGAACGGTTTTTCGTTTTCACGCGGAGGAATGGGGATGTAAGCATCAACTGCATCCATCAGTTCCATTACTTTTTCTTCCCACTTGGGCTCATGGTTCATGGCGCCGAGGGCAGAGCCGCGGATAACGGGAGCGTTGTCACCGTCGAATTTGTAGAATGTGAGAAGGTCACGGACTTCCATTTCAACGAGGTCAATAAGTTCCTCATCATCAACAAGGTCAACCTTGTTAAGGAACACGACGATCCTCGGAACGTTCACCTGGCGTGCAAGAAGGATATGCTCGCGCGTCTGGGGCATCGGGCCGTCAGTGGCGGCAACAACGATGATCGCACCGTCCATCTGGGCAGCACCTGTAACCATGTTCTTCACATAGTCAGCGTGACCCGGACAGTCAACGTGTGCATAGTGACGGTTCGCAGTTGAGTACTCAACGTGCGCTGTGTTGATCGTAATACCCCTTTCCTTTTCTTCGGGAGCATTGTCGATTGAATCAAAGTCCCTTACTTCTGAGAGACCCTTCTTAGCGAGAACCATCGTAATAGCAGCCGTCAGGGTGGTCTTGCCGTGGTCGACGTGACCGATCGTACCGATATTTACGTGTGGCTTCGACCTGTCAAATTTTTCTTTTGCCATAACTAAAAGCTTATTAATTTAAATTTACATCCAAAATCGTTTGAGCCGATGATGAGAGTTGAACTCATGACCCCTTCCTTACCAAGGAAGTGCTCTACCCCTGAGCTACATCGGCATGCTGAGCGGGAGACGGAATTCGAATCCGCGGCCCTTAGCTTGGAAGGCTAATGCTCTACCAACTGAGCTACTCCCGCTTATAATTGTTAACCGGCACCCCGAACCCGTCCGTTACCGGATTAAAACATTCCGGGGCGCTGTAAGAGTGGGGAGAGCAGGATTCGAACCTACGAAGTCATCAGACAACAGATTTACAGTCTGCCCCAGTTGGCCACTTTGGTATCTCCCCGTCTTTACAGAGCATGCCTGGTTAGACATACATACTCATCATACAATGAGCCGATGAAGGGATTCGAACCCTTGACCTGCAGATTACAAATCAGCTGCTCTGGCCAACTGAGCTACATCGGCATTTGAAAGAACGACCGATTTCTGAGAAATTACCCTCAAAAATCGGTTTGCAAATGTAGAGAATAAAATTTCAAATCTCAAATTTATCTTAAGTTTTTTTGATGCAGAGGGATTACTCCCCCCGCATCTTTCCCTTCTGTTTGACTATCTGCCGCTTAAGGGCGTCAACAACAAGGTCGGTCGCTTCTTCGAAAGTTTTGCTCTGTTTACGGGCAAAAAGCGGCCCCCTGGGATACTCCACCTTGATCTCCGTAATTTTATTCTCCCTCTCATCATCCTTGTCTAACCTCAGAAACACCTCTGCATTGACAATGTCGTCACTTAATTGGCCAAGCTTATTAACCTTCTGCGAAACAAAGTCAAGCAACTTCTTGTCTGCATCAAACCTGACTGAATGGATCTGAATGTTCATGGCAGTACCTCCTGTTAAGTTAATGATTATGCTCTTGGATGAGCCTGTTTATAGATTTTCTTAAGTTGTTCAAACGTGTTGTGGGTGTAAACCTGCGTGGCCGAGAGACTGGCATGCCCCAGCAACTCCTTTATCGAGTTGAGGTCAGCCCCGTGATTCAGCATGTGGGTCGCAAAGGTGTGCCTCAGCACATGCGGGCTCTTTTTCTCAACTGTGGTTACCATGGAAAGATATCTCGTCACTATATTATAAACAGACCTGTCATACATTTTGTTCCCCTTGTCAGTGACAAAGAACCAGCCACCGGAGAAACCCTTCTCCCTTCGCGCTTCGATATATGACTGCAATGATTTGACAAAACTGGCAGCAAGAGGAATCACCCTCTGCTTTTCCCTTTTACCTGTAACCCTAACCTGCCCGGCAGAAAGATCCACATCCGACTCCTGCAGGTTGATCAGCTCCGACCTCCTCATGCCTGTAAGATACAAAAATTCCACGACAGTTCTGTCACGGAGCCCTGAAAAATTATCTCCGAAACGGAATTCATCAAGGAGTTTTGTCAGGGCATCCTCGGCAACAAATACAGGGAGTTGCTTTGGCTTCCTTGGAAGCTTAAGCCCTGCCATCGGATCAGAACTGATCAGCTCATGCCGCCGCATGTACCTGACAAGCGCCCGCAGTGCTGACATCTTCCTGTGAACCGTTGCCGCCGAGGCTCCCCTCTCAAGCAGG
>JAKAXP010000379.1 GCA_021816545.1 Bacteroidota bacterium | reverse complement strand
TCTTATGATGCCCGCGCTTTCAGGGATGCATGCAGCCGCATGGACCATGATTACAGTTTTGCCGGCCTCTATGACCTGAGGCTCAAAGTATCTCAGAAGCATCCGCTTATCCACGTCCAGGAACTCCTCTATACTGAGGTGGAGACTGATACGCGCAAAACAGGGGAGAAACAGTTTGACTATGTTGATCCGCGAAACAGGGCAGTACAGATTGAGATGGAGAGTGCCTGCACCCATCACCTTAAGTGCATCGGAGGATGGATGCCTCCAAGGTTCAGAGACCTGACCTTTGATGATGACGGGTTTGAATTCGATGCTTCCGTGGTTATCCCTGTCAGGAACCGGGTAAAGACCATTGGCGATGCCATCAGGTCAGTGTTGAGTCAAAAGACGAAATACAGATTCAATCTCATAGTGGTTGACAACTTTTCCACCGACGGCACTACAGACCTTATCAGGTCATTTGCATCTGACAGCCGGCTTGTCCATATAATTCCGGACCGCAACGACCTTGGGATAGGCGGGTGCTGGAACGAGGCCGTATTCAGTGATCGGTGCGGCAGGTTTGCCATCCAGCTTGACAGTGATGACCTTTACATAGATGATAATGTGATCACCCGCATAGTGGATGCCTTCCATGAGCAGCAGTGCGCAATGGTTGTCGGCTCCTACAGGATGGTGAATTTTGACCTGAATGAGATACCTCCCGGACTCATAGATCACAGGGAGTGGACACCTGACAACGGGCGAAACAACGCCCTGCGGATCAACGGTCTCGGGGCGCCAAGGGCATTTTATACTCCGGTGCTGAGGAATATCAGGGTTCCCAATGTGAGTTACGGTGAGGATTATGCGGTAGGGCTTGCAATAAGCCGTCATTACAGGATCGGGCGGATATATGAACCGCTCTATCTCTGCCGCAGGTGGGATGAGAACTCAGACGCGGTGCTTGATGTGGCAAAGGCAAATGCCCATAATCTGTATAAGGACAGGATACGGACAATCGAACTGCTGGCAAGGAAAAGACTGATTGCCGGAGGAGAAATATAAGACCCGTATGACAGACTATTCACAGAAGGTAAGGGAACTGTTTGAAGGTCAGTTCCGGGAATGGAAGCTTGCAAGTGACAACTACCAGCAGCTTGACGCAGTAAGAGTTCGCACCGTCTCTTTCCCCGGTTACAGCATATCGGTACAGTTCAATCCCGGCCGCATTACCTCTTCAGCAGCTAAGGTTGATGCAAAGTCCATTGAGACCCGGCCCTGTTTCCTCTGCGAAAAAAACCGTCCTGCGGAACAGCGGGGCATTAAGGTTGAAGGAGACTATATCATACTGATCAATCCCTTTCCCATCTTCAGGCGTCACCTGACAATTGTATCCGGCAGTCACACTCCGCAGAGGATAGCCGGTAACTTTGGCACCATGCTTTCACTGGCCCGGTCACTTCCTGAGTATGTAATATTCTACAACGGTCCGCAGTGCGGGGCTTCTGCCCCTGATCACCTGCACTTCCAGGCAGGCAACAGGGGGTTCCTCCCGATAGAGAAAGATGTCACAAATTCTAATCTCTGCCGGAAAGAAGCGCAGACAGGTGAAACGGAGCTATTGCTCTGGAACGGATACGGTCGCGGCATAATGACCCTCAGGGGGAGCGACAGCGGGGCACTGGAATCAGCATTCACCAGGTTCCTTGAACGTTTCGGACTGGCCCAGGCCGACAGGCCGGAGCCTATGGTGAATATCCTGGCCAGCCATGATAAAGGATTGTGGACTGTCCATGTCATACCCCGCAGGGTCCACAGGCCTTCATGCTACTTCGCTGAAGGCGATGCCAGGATACTGCTCAGTCCGGCATCGGTTGATCTCGGCGGAGTCTTCATCACACCCAGGGGTGAGGACTTCACAAAAATCACCGCTGATGATATCATGACAATACTTGATGAGGTTTGCCTCGGAGAAGATGAACTGAAAAATCTTACACACAAAATACTATGACCGGTCAAAGAGAACCCGAGATCAGCGTCGGCATCGTCTCAGGAAGCGGACTGACGTTCACCCTTAACGGTGTCTTTATTTCCGGTGACTCCGGAAAGCCGATGACAGGAAGATATACGGCAGTTTCAGGCAACGACGGACTGCTGCTCAGGAATGAAGCGGAAACATTAAGGACCGGGGACGAGGTTACATTCACTCCGTCTTCATTCAAAGACTGCAGTTTTACACTGCATGCTGTGACTATCGGTGTTAACTTTCACTGGCAGAGGAATGAGGACCAGACATTCAGGGGTAACCTGAAGTTCATTCTCCGCGGAGGCCATGTGACTGCAATAAACATCCTGCCGGTTGAGGAATACCTTGTGAGCGTCATTTCTTCGGAGATGAGCGCCACATCATCCGGCGAACTGCTCAGCGCTCATGCTGTCATCTCCAGGAGCTGGCTGCTTGCGCAGATTGACAAGACCCTCCGCCTCAGCGGCACAGGGGAAAAGTACCGGACCAGCTTTGTCACTGAGGGTGAGATTACCCGGTGGTACGACAGGGAAGACCAC
>JAKAXP010000378.1 GCA_021816545.1 Bacteroidota bacterium | reverse complement strand
CCCCTGAGCACTTCGGACTGCCAGCCGACGGAAAGATCTATCAGACTGAGACGATGAGCAAGGCGCTCGGGGGATATGGCGGATTCATATCAGGGAGCCGTGCCATTACAGGTATGATACGGGAACACTCGGCAACGTACCAGGCATCAACAGCACTGCCACCGCCGATTGCTGCAGCCGGAATAGCCTCAATTGCCATCCTGAATGAAAATCCTTCACTGCGAATATCGCTCATTGAAAAGGCATGGAGGATCAGGGAGGATGTTACAGCTATGGATTTCAAAACAACTCATTTCAGGACTCCGATTATACCTCTCATTTTTGATTCGCCTGAGAAGGCAAGGGGGCTTTCCCTGTTTCTTGAAGAAAACGGTGTGATAGCGCCATTCATGAACTACCCCTCCAGGCAGGCAATGCACCTGGTGAGGATTGCGGTATCGGCCATTCATACTGATGATCAGATAAACCTGTTGCTTGGTTTGCTAAAACAATGGAAGGATAAAAATGAAACCAATTAAGATTAAGAAAGTAGTCATTGAGCCGCTCAATCTTGACCTTGAAGAGCCTTTCAGGATCTCGATCGGCACAAAGTACAGTATTGAAAACGCACTGGTAACAGTGGTGCTTGACAACGGCATTGAAGGTTACGGAGAAGCCGCGCCCCTGGAGCCTATTAACGGAGAGAACCAGGCCACTGTCCTGGCTACACTCAACAGCTGCGTTGACTTTATAAAGGGAAAGGATATTTCCGAATACAGGGCGATAGCAGCTACCCTTCGCGGTGTCTTCCAGCCACAGGTGACAGCTCGCTGTGCAATAGAGATGGCGCTGATTGACGCCTGGGCAAAAGTGCTGAACATCCCCCTTTACCAGTTTTTCGGCGGTGCCGGTAACAAGGCTGAAACTGACTATACAATTGATATAGTGCCTCCTGATGTGGCAAAAAAGAACGCCGCTAAACTTGCGAAGGAGGGGTATACGGTGCTGAAGACAAAAGTGGGGAAAAAGGTGACTGACGATATTGACCGCCTGCTTGCAATAAAAGATGGTGCACCGCAATGCGGCATCACAATAGATGCCAACCAGGGCTATTCGCCCTGCGAGGCAGTTCACTTCATTGAAGAGATGGGGAAGAACGGCATCAGGCCGATACTTTTTGAACAGCCCGTCTCAAGGTATGACCTTGCCGGGATGAGGTTCGTAAAGGACCACACTTCTATACCCATTGCCGCTGACGAGTCAGTTTTCACAAGCGCCGATGCAATCAATGTTGTGCGTACAGGCTGTGCGGATTATATAAATATAAAACTGATGAAGTCGGGCATAATTGAGGCAATGGATATTGCAGCAATTGCCCGCAGTGCAAATATCAAGCTGATGATTGGCTGCATGCTTGAGTCGAAGCTTGCCCTTGGATGTGCCGTGCATCTTGTGGCAGGCATGGGCTGCTTCAGCCATGTGGATCTTGATCCGCACAGTGAACCTGAAAAGGAACCCTTTGCAGGCGGACCTGATTACAAGGCACCGTTTTATACTCTTTCTCCGGATCTTCCCGGGATAGGGTGTACACGGAAATAGTTTCTCCCGGGGACAGTCACGAGGTCTTTTTGTTATCGTCCGGCCCGGACCGCTGGATTCATCCTGAGTAGTCCGGCCCGGGGTCTCTGGTTTCAGCTTAGGTCGTCCAGCCCAGACCGTATCCCGTCAGTTGAATCTTCTAAGGACTATCCGGTCGAGAAGAAATTCATTTATCTCCCCATCCATATTCCTGTTGAAATCTTCATACTTGATTGTCAGGATGTTCTCGCCATCCGCAAGATCAATCCATTCCGGGAAAGTGAATCCCCAGTCAGACCATTCATCCTTTCCCCGCTGAGGAAAAACAAGTGCCGCTTTGTACACTCCGTTTACATAAAGTGACCTTATTCCGCAGTTGTTGTCTGTATTGACCGGGCCGGTACCGTTCGCATACCGCATCTGAAGAGCATACCTGCCTGCAGCAACTCTTGCCCTGATCTTCAGCACGGGGTTCTCGGGGAGGGCAAATCTCACATATCCCTTGCCTGTGAATCCCTGGTAACGGTTCTCACCGTGAATATTAAAATCCTCGGCTTCAGCCTCTATGGTAATGTTACCATCTGTAACTGTGACAGGATTGCTGAGAAATGAATTCACACGGTTGCTGTCAGCAGCCATTACCTGGAACTCACCTGTTTCATCAGGATTTCCTGACATATAGGTGGTTCCGGCAGTTGTTGAGATCATCTCCCCGTTCCTGAATACCATGTATTCTTCAGCACCCTTAACCGGTTTCCATGACAGGCCCTCACCGACAGGCGCCAGAACCGGGGTCTCGGGTGCGGTGTAATTGCTGACAGCCACGAAAGTGCCAGCTCCGGCTGTCCTGTTCATTTCAATCTCAATTGAATGGTAGCCATTATTTTCGGCCGGGATATAATGATCCTCTGACTCCTTGCCGTCTATCTTAAATGAGGAGATGCCGTCTCCCCATCCTTTCACGGCTATGTCATAGGTGCCGGAGCGGTATTTCAGCCCGGTTAGAGT
>JAKAXP010000377.1 GCA_021816545.1 Bacteroidota bacterium | reverse complement strand
GATACTTACCGCTGGAATGAGGAATAGCACCCGTATGACAATAAAAAGAACAAAACTGTTCCGCCTGGAAAAAGCAAAGACTGCATATTAAATTCAAGCCGATTCTCTCAGTAAAGAAAAACCAGACCTCTACGTCAATCTATATCAATTGGAAAAGGAAGCTCTTCATAAACGAATACGGTCGCTTTTCCGCAGGCACCACCTTCTGAGCATCGCCACGGTCAGCGAAAAGGGACCGTGGTGCGCATCGTGCTTTTATGCATGGGATGAGGATAATAACACTCTTGTCATCACCACCGACCCGGTCACCAGGCATGGCACGGAATTCAGGACCAATCCGCAGGTAGCAGGTACCATCGCCCTCGAAACAAAACGGATAGGCCGTATCCGCGGCGCCCAGTTAACCGGCACCGTCAGCGAGCCCACCGGTGATAACCTCAGCCGAGCCAGAACCGTCTACCTGAAGCGATTCCCCTTCGCCGCACTGACGGAAATTCACCTGTGGGTCATACAACTCAACCACATCAAGCTCACAGACAACAGGCTGGGGTTCGGACATAAGGAAATATGGAATAGGAAATAAATGTCTTGCGGTCCTGCGGTCTTGCGGTCTTGCGGTCTTGCAGTCCTGTTATCTGGATGATTTCAGGTATTTCATGAGAAGGGATGTTCCATTGATAATCTTCTGGCACAATTTTCTTCTGTCTTCGGCATTATCTGCAGCAATATAATAAAGATCTTCAGCGATATAATACATGCTTTTTACTTCGGCGGATGATCCCTTTGAAATATTAAGGAAGTGTCTGAACTCAGCATCAGAATTCCTGCCGAATCCCTCTGAAATATTGTTCATAATAGAAATCCCGGCACTGCATATCTGATCTTTGAATGCAAAGTCTTTGCAATTAATGAAGTCTTTATATATCAGTCCGACCAATTCTCTGGATAGATTCCATATTTCAAGCTCTTCAAAGTCTTTGATTGTTCCCATAAAAGCATATTTAAGAAATACAGCATCATAAATATACAAAACTTGCCCTGACTGCAAGACTGCAAGACCGCAAGACTGCAAGACAATACTTTTAGTAACTTTGAAATCCCATGATCGACCACTCCACCATAGAACGGATCTTCGACGCGGCACAGATAACCGATGTGGTGTCTGAGTTCGTTTCGCTGAAGCGAAGAGGGGTCAACCTGCTGGGCCTGTGTCCGTTCCACAACGAGAAGACTCCCTCCTTCACCGTTTCCCCCGCCAAGGGGATATTCAAGTGCTTCGGCTGCGGCAAGGGTGGCAACGCCGTCAACTTCATCATGGAGCATGAGCACCTCTCATACCCCGAGGCACTCCGTTGGCTGGCAAAGAAATACCACATCGAGATAGAGGAGAAGGAGGTCACACCCGAGGAGCTTGCAAAACAGAATGAACGCGAGAGCATCCTCGTTGTCACACAGTATGCGGCCCGCCAATTCACTGAAAACCTCTTCCACGGCCACGAGGGGATGGCCCTCGGCCTGTCATACTTCCGCGAGAGGGGCTTTGCCGACGCCGTCCTCCGCAAGTTCGAGGTGGGTTATTGCAATGAGCGACGCGACGACTTCACCAAAAAGGCTATCGCAGCGGGATATAAGTCGGAGTTCCTTGTCTCCAGCGGCCTCACTATAGATAAAGAGGGGTACATGTTTGACCGCTTCGCGGGAAGAATAATGTTTCCCATACACTCGCTCTCCGGGCAGGTGCTTGGTTTCGGCGGACGCGTAATCAAATCCGATCCGAAGGCAGCCAAGTACGTCAACACCCCCGAGACCGAGGTATACCACAAGAGCCGCATCGTCTATGGCATCTTCCAGGCGCGCCAGGCCATAATAAAAGAGGACCGCTGCTACCTGGTTGAGGGTTACACCGACGTGCTCTCGATGCATGAGTCAGGCGTGGAGAACGTTGTTGCTTCCTCGGGCACCGCCCTGACACAGGAGCAGATCCGCCTCATCAAGCGGTTCACCCCCAACATCACAATGCTCTACGATGGTGACCCTGCCGGCATAAAAGCCTCACTGAGAGGCACTGACATGGTGCTTGAGGAGGGGATGAATGTGCGGATTGTCGTTTTGCCTGACGGCGAAGATCCTGACTCTTACTCGAAGAAAGTCTCAGATGAAGAATACAGGAGATACCTGAAGGAGAACGAGACCGACTTCATACGGTTCAAGACCAGGATCCTCCTCGATGAGGCGCAGAGCGATCCGGTCAGGCGTGCCAACCTGGTGCGCGAGGTGGTCCGATCGATAGCAGTCATCCCCGACCAGATCACAAGGACAGTATATATCAAGGAGTGCAGCACGCAGCTCGGCATGCCGGAAGAAGTGGTCCTCGACGAGGTTATGAAGCTCCGCAAGCAGCCAAGCTTCCAGAACCGCAACGCCTGGCCCGGGCAGGACACTGCCACCGGCAACCTGGCTGAACTGCCTTCGTCTGCCGGCACAATAACAACAGCTCCGTCGCAGCGACGGAAGAAGAGTGAGGAGACATCATTCTATTCGGAGAAGGAGGTCATCCGCCTGCTTATC
>JAKAXP010000055.1 GCA_021816545.1 Bacteroidota bacterium | reverse complement strand
ATAACGATCAGGGATGTTGTCAACGCCCATGAGTTACTCAGGAAACACCTGGGGATAAAGGGCATACATACCGTGATAGGATCATCCATCGGGGGATTCCAGGCACTGGAATACTCTGTCATGCATCCTGACCTGATCAGGCATCTTGTGTTTATCGCTTCGAGCGTCAGGCAGTCACCGTGGGCGATAGCATTCAATGAAGCGCAGCGACTGGCAATGGAAGCAGATGAATCGTTCAGGACCGGCGATCCTGAAGGAGGACAGCGAGGCTTGAAGGCCGCAAGGGCAGTGGCCCTGCTGAGCTACAGGTCTGCGCATGCATACAACCTTACCCAGAAGGATGATGATGACAGAACGGATAATTTCAGGGCATCATCCTACCAGGCATACCAGGGTGACAAGCTTGTCAGCAGGTTCAACCCCTATTCCTATTACTGCATTACAAAACTCTCTGACACTCATAATATCGGGAGAGGGCGCGGAGGCACAGAAAAGGCCCTGTCACGCATCAGGGCTGATGTGCTTGCAATAGGTATCTCATCCGACTTCCTCTTCCCGCCGGCAGATCCGAAGTTCCTGGCTGATAATGTGGAAGGAGCGGAGTACGTTGAAATTGATTCGCTGTATGGCCACGACGGGTTCCTCATTGAATCGGAGCTCATAACATCGGTGGTTAAGGATTTCTGGAAAAACAAAAAGGAGGAAAATTATGACAAGAAAAGAGCTTAGAATAGGATTGTTCGGGTACGGATGTGTGGGTCGCGGTCTGCATGACGTTCTTGAAAACAGCAGGGGAATAAAGGCGGAGATTGTCCGCATTTGCGTGAAAGACAGATCGAAGGAGAGACGGCTCCCCATGTCCTTCTTTACATTTGACAAAAATGAAATTCTTAATGACAGTTCAATCAACCTGGTGGTTGAGCTGATAAATGACCCTGAAGAGGCCTTCTCAATTGTAAAACAGGCAATGGAGAGCGGCAAGGGTGTTGTGACTGCCAACAAGGTGATGGTGGCCACCCACCTTGAGGAGCTTGTTCGCCTGCAACAGGAGAATAAGGTCGCGTTGCTGTATGAAGCGTCGGCCGGTGCCAGCATCCCGATAATAAGGAATCTTGAGGAATACTATGACAATGAGTTGCTTCATTCGCTTCGCGGGATACTGAACGGTACGACAAACTACATCCTCACCCTCATGCACAATGAAGGGAAGGATTTTGCATCTGCCCTGAGAGAGGCCCAGGAAAAAGGTTTTGCCGAAAAGGATCCCGGGCTTGATGTTGACGGCTGGGATGCGAAGTACAAGCTATGCATCATTGCAGCGCATGCCTACGGTCTGTTCCTGAACCCGGAGGAGGTTTTTCACTACGGTATAGGGAAAATATCAGGCAATGATATTCAGTATGCAAAGGAGAAGGGCTACAAGATCAAACTGGTGCCATACGTCGGGAAGACTGACGAACAGACAATCACCGGATTTGTTCTTCCCCGTTTCGTATCGCCTGACAAGTACCTTTACAACGTGGACCACGAAAACAACGGTGTAATTACCGAGGCGGCCTTTGCCGAAAAGCAGTTTTTTGCAGGAAAGGGAGCAGGCGGTCACCCTACAGGTAGTGCTGTATTGTCCGACATCTCCGCCAACTCATATGGGTACAGGTATGAATATAAAAAGAACATCCAGGGCACTGTCAGGAATTATACGCGTGACCATGAGATAGAAATTTACCTGAGATACCATGATGAAAAGGAGCGCGAACTGTTCCGTTTCAGCAACATCACTGAATTCCACAGTAATCACACCTACAGGTATGTAATCGGAACAGTCAACCTTAAGTATCTTTACAGCCTGAGAAAGGAGCTTCCCGGGATGGATGTTTTCATTGTTGCAACCGGAAGGAAAGCCGACCAGGTCAGGGCATGAGCAATGATTTTTTCAGGTTCAAGCAGTTCACCGTGGTTCAGGAGCGTGCCTCCTTCAGGGTAACCACTGACAGCGTGCTGCTTGGCGCCTGGGCGCAAATTGAGGATGCCGGCACAATACTGGATATAGGTACCGGCACCGGTCTGCTGGCATTGATGGCAGCACAGAGGTCTTCAGCACGAATTGTTGCCATTGAGCCGGACCTTGACTCTTACAAACAGGCCGGACTGAATTTCTCAGCCAGTCAATGGAAGGAGAGGATAACCCTGTTGAATATTTCTGTTCAGGAGTATATGCCCGATGCCGGCGGCGGATTCGATGCCATCATAACCAATCCGCCATATTTCATTGATTCACTTCTCAACCCGGACCTGAGCAAAGCCCGTACAAGGCATACCCTCACTCTCACCCAGGCTGAACTGCTTGAGGCAGCAGCGCAACTGCTGAATCCCGGGGGTTCACTTCATCTGGTGTTGCCGGTGAATGAGGCAGAGAGGTTCCTCTCACTTGCGGTCTATTACGGATTTTTCTGCTCCAGGCGGAGGCTTGTGAGACCCACACCTGCGCAACAACCATCGAGGGCGCTGATGACTCTGAGCCAGGAGAACGGTCCCTGCACGGAGGAGGAGATTGTTATAGAAAAAGGAGGGAGACATATCTACTCTGACGAGTATGTCTCCCTCACAAAGGATTTTTATCTGAAATTCTGAAGTGCCGGTCCGGATACTGCCCTGTCCGTTTTGACCTGTTTCAGCATTTTTCACCACCCGGCAGGGACAATGCCTTTACCGGATATTGACCCAGGCAGTCCGGTTCCTCTAAATCAGCAAATCCAGTTCTCTCCCAGGAAATCGGCCCTGACTGACCAGCACTACTTGATCATCCTGTCAACCGGCAGGCCGTACTCCTCTTCCATCTTTATGCCATTGGCTTCAAGCTCGTCGAGGATCGGATTGTATATCTCGGGCAGGATGGGCCTGTAAACGCCGTGCAGCAGAATCTTACCCGTAAGGATCATCTTGACAGCCATAGCTGCGGGCAGAGCCACAGTACGTGCAATTGAGGTATTGGTTGCCGGGGTCCCGAAGTCGAGCATCCTTGAGCTGATAACCTCGCTCTTGCCGTCATGGTATGTTGCCAGGAAGAGGTGCTGCATCACAATCATGTCACGCTCGTTGTCGTTCAGCCACATCTTCTTGATCATCAGGTCAGAGGTGATCTCGTAGGGTGAGGTCACGGCGTAACCCATTACAGTGTCACTCAGAAGCCCCAGCCACTCAAGCGCTTCAAGCGACCTGTCGCTGGGGTTGAGTCCCGGCTTCTCCTTAAGTTCCTTTTTCAGGTCTTTGCCGGGAACCCCTGCTTTTTCTGCAACGAACTGCCTGTAGGTCATTCCGGAATAATCCTTGTCGCCGTCATCTATCAGGCCGATTGCCTTCATCAGATCAAGAGTCTCGCACCATCCCTTGAATCTGAATGTGCCGCGGTACATAGTCTGAATTCCCTTGAGGCCGTAAACATCAACATAGCTTACAGAGTCGCGGTTGGGATAAACCTCAAGATCGCCAACACCCGGGAAAGGATGGGTGAAGCGGGCCTTGAAAAGATTAATCGGCTCAATTGTAACAATTTTTCCATGTTTCAGGTAGGTTGCGCCGTTGCGGCTGGCAAGCACCACCCCTTTCGGGCTCCATGAAAACTTGTAACCCAGCGGGTTGGTTGCATCTTCGGGGGCCGGAAGGGCTCCGCAGAGCGAATAGAACTCCTCTATCTTTCCGCCTCTCTGGCGCACATTGTCGATGATACGCATTGCAGACATGTGGTCTATGCCGGGGTCAAGGCCTGCCTCGTTAAGGAAAATGACACCTGCCTTGACTGCATCGTCATGAAGCGCCTGCATTGCTGGTGAAACATATGATGTTGTGACGAGTGGCTTCCTGTATTTGAGGCAGAACTTCGCAACGTCAACATGAAACCTGTAGGGAAGCAGGCTGACAGTCAGGTCACTGTCGCGCACCATGCCGGAGAGGGCCTCCATATCCTCCATTACCCATGCTATAGCCCTGCCATTCTTGTGTCCGCCAAGCAGCTTGTCAGCTTTCTCGACAGTTCTTGTTGCAATGATAACCTCGAAACCTTCATCAAGCAGGTACTCAACCATTGGTTTTGACACCAGGCCGGCACCGAGAATAAGTACTTTTTTCATATGCTCTATGTTTTCAGAATTATATTTCAGGAATTCCACAGAGCCACTATTTTGGGCTCCAGACAAATGTAATCAAACTCTCCCGGACTATTTATGATAAAAGTTATACTTAAGTTGCGGGAGATTTTTAATTTTGTTTCACGCTGTTGCGCGAGGGCACAAAACCGTAAATGTCTCAGATGCAGAAATATGTCGAAACGCCGCTGATGAAGCAGTATTATGCCGTCAAGGCGAAACACCCTGACGCGATACTCCTTTTCAGGGTGGGCGACTTCTATGAGACCTTCGGCGAAGATGCCATCCGCGCTTCTGAAATCCTGGGAATAACCCTTACGAAGAGAGCCAACGGTTCAGCCAGTTCGGTTGAGCTGGCAGGATTCCCCTTTCACGCGCTTGACACATACCTGCCGCGGCTTGTGAGGGCAGGACAACGGGTAGCGATCTGTGAACAGCTCGAAGATCCCAAGCTGACAAAAAAGATTGTAAAACGGGGCATCACCGAACTTATCACCCCCGGTGTGTCATTCAGCGACAACGTGCTTAACCACAAGGAGAACAACTTCCTGGCTGCAATCCATATTGAAAAGCAGGCCGTAGGTGTGGCCCTGCTTGACGTCTCCACGGGGGAATTCTTCGTCTCTGAGGGGGATACACCCCATGTGGAGCAGATACTGAATAACTTCCAGCCCAGGGAGGTGCTCTTCGAAAAGCGTAAAACGGAGCTCTTCCATGAGCGGTTCGGCAGCCGGTTCTATACATACAGGCTCGACGACTGGATCTTCACTCCCGATACGGCAAATGAAAGGCTGCTGAAGCAGTTCGGCACGGCATCGCTGAAAGGTTTCGGGGTGCAGGGGATGACCTCCGGCATTATCGCCGCAGGCGCAATCCTCTGGTATCTTGACATGACCCGGCATGAGAACCTCAGCCATATAAACCGAATATCGCGCATCGAGGAGGAGAAATATGTATGGCTCGACAGGTTCACTGTCCGCAACCTGGAGTTGTTTCATTCGCCCTACGAGGGCGCAAAGACGCTGATAGAGATACTTGACCGCACCCTTTCGCCCATGGGCGGAAGAATGATGAAGAGGTGGATCTCGCTGCCGCTGAAGGACACATCAGTCCTGAACACAAGGCTTGACATAGTGGAGTACCTGATTGGCCATCCGGATGTGAAGGAGGAGATGGACGGGCTTATCCGCGAGGTGGGTGATCTTGAACGGCTGCTCAGCAAGGTGGCGGTGGGGCGGGTCACACCGCGCGAGGTGGCGCAGATACGCCGGGCATTGACAGCCATTGGTGAACTGAAGAAACTCTGCGCGTCAACAGAGTTCCAGCCGCTGGTTTCTCTTGCTACGGGTTTCGATCCCTGCCCTGAACTTGGGGTGACAATAGGACGGACACTGACTCCTGAACCTCCGGCTGCAATCAACAAGGGACACGTCATCGCCGAAGGGATCTCACAGGAGCTTGATGACCTGCGCAGGATCTATTACGGAGGAAAGGATTACCTGAACGACCTGCAGCAGAGGGAGGGTCTCCGTACCGGGATCAACTCGCTCAAAATCAGCTATAACAATGTCTTCGGGTACTATATAGAGGTTCGCAACGCCCACAAGGATAAGGTCCCTCCTGACTGGATCCGCAAGCAGACCCTGGTAAACGCCGAGAGGTACATCACAGAGGAACTCAAGGAATACGAGGAGAAAATCCTCGGGGCAGGGGAGAAGATTCTTGCGCTGGAAACATCGCTTTTCAATGACCTGGTTGTTTCGATCGGGCCATATATAAACCTTATGCAGGCCGATGCTGCAGCTGTGGGGAGGCTCGACTGCCTCCGGTCGTTTGCGGTGATTTCGGATGAATACGGGTACACAAGGCCGGTACTGGATGACACTCATGTGCTTGATATTAAGGACGGCCGTCACCCTGTAATTGAGAGACAACTTCCGCCTGATGACCCGTATGTCCCGAATGATGTGTGGCTTGATAATGAAGAACAGCAGGTTATAATCCTGACCGGGCCCAACATGTCAGGTAAGTCTGCGCTGCTCAGGCAGACGGCACTGATTGTGATAATGGCGCAGTCAGGGTGCTTCGTGCCGGCAAAAGAGGCACGGATTGGCATTATTGATAAGATATTTACCAGGGTTGGCGCTTCTGATAACCTTTCGCTGGGCGAGTCAACCTTCATGGTCGAGATGAATGAGGCTGCTAGCATACTGAACAACCTTTCGGACAGGAGCCTTGTGCTGCTTGATGAGATCGGGAGGGGCACCAGCACCTATGACGGTATCTCCATTGCCTGGGCCATGGTTGAATACATCCATGAGAACAGGCACAGGGCCAAGACTCTCTTCGCAACCCATTATCATGAGCTCAATGAGATGGAGAGCACTTTCTCCAGAGTCAGGAACTTCAATGTCTCGATCCGGGAGCTTGACAACAGGGTTATCTTCCTGCGTAAACTGAAGAGGGGAGGGAGCGAGCACAGCTTCGGGATACACGTGGCGCGAATGGCCGGCATGCCGAAGAGTGTTGTGGGCAGGGCGGATGAGATACTGAAGATGCTTGAAGAGGGGCGGGGCGGAACGAACCTGGGTAAGCCGGTTGAGGAGATTGCCACCCACCGCGAGGGGTATCAGCTAAGTTTCTACCAGCTTGATGACCCGGTGCTGAAGCAGATCAGGGATGAGCTGATAGGGCTTGATCTTGATAACCTGACGCCTATGGAGGCGTTGAATAAACTGTATAATATCCGGAAATTGCTGAAGTGAAAGTTTCTGAATTTTTCAGGGTTGCCGGTACAGCATGCGGCTAGGTATAATTTCATTGTTTGTATTTTTGAAAAAAGTATTATTTTTGCAGTCACAATTGCGGGAATAGCTCAGTTGGTAGAGCACGACCTTGCCAAGGTCGGGGCCGCGAGTTCGAGTCTCGTTTCCCGCTCAGAAAACAGGAAGTCAAAGGCTTCCTTTTTTTTATCCCTTTAAGACAGCCTCTGGTTTTACTATAATTCTTGAATATTAATCTTTGTTTCTAACGATTAGTCATTGTGATGACTTTTGGCCTAGTCCATTGGTCAATTAAATGACTTGTCGTAAATTTGAAAATAAAAAATGTATACCAGAACTCTTGAGCATAAAATCAGGGCCAGATTAAACAGCGGAAAGGCAATAGTGCTTGTTGGGGCCAGGCAGGTTGGCAAAACAACGCTCATAAAAGGCATTCTGGAAGAACAAGATTTTTTGTTTCTGGATGCCGACGATCCAACAATCAGGAGCTTATTGTCAATTCCGAATACAGAGCAGATAAGGACTATCATTGGTGATCACCAAATTGTTTTTGTGGACGAAGCTCAGAAGATACCGGGAATCGGGACGACTCTCAAAATAATTACTGACCAATTCAAGAATATTCAGCTTCTTGTTAGCGGGTCATCCTCTTTCGATTTGGGAAATTTGCTGAATGAGCCACTTACTGGCAGAAAATGGGAATATGAGATGTTCCCAATAACGTGGGAAGAGTACGAGAATAATCTTGGGTTTGTTAAATCAGAACAGCAACTTGAGAACAGGTTACTTTATGGATTTTATCCTGAAGTCATAAATAACCAGGGTAATGAGAAAGAAGTTCTGAAGAATCTGGTTAATAGCTACCTATATCGGGATATTCTTGCATTTTCTGGTATCAGGAGACCCGAAGTACTTGAAAAATTGATTCAGGCTCTGGCCCTTCAACTTGGCAGTGAAGTCAATTACAATGAGTTGTCGCGTACAGTTGGAATCAATAAACTGACTGTGCAGAATTACCTGGAATTATTGGAGAAGGGTTACATAGTGTTCAGACTTAATAGTTTTAGCAGAAATCTGAGGAATGAAATCAAGAATAACCGTAAAATATACTTCTACGATAATGGAATCAGAAATATGGTTATCGGAAATTTTAATTCACTCGAATTAAGAACAGATAAGGGAGCTCTATGGGAAAACTTCCTGGTTTCGGAAAGAATGAAACAGAATAAATATAAGGATACTTTTGCCAGAATGTATTTTTGGCGGACAAAGCACCAGCATGAGATTGATTTTGTGGAAGAAAGGGATGGGAAAATTTATGGTTATGAACTCAAATGGAAAAACACCAAATCAACCTTCCCACTAAAATTTTCAGGTACCTACAATGCGGAAACACTTCTGGTTACCAGGTCAAATTTCCGGGATTTCGTCAAAATATAAAAACAGTTAGCATTTGAACTCTTAGGCTGAGTTCGTATTAGCAAACAGAGAGCTTATTTCACCGGGCCCCACTCAATAAGAACCCCGTCCCTGAAATAGAGATAAGATTTTGTATAGATCCATTCTTCGTCTACGCTGGTATCAACATACATCCGGTTGATCTGTACAGGTTTGCCCCAGCTGTCGCGAGCCATGTCCGAGGTTATCCCTTTCCATACCTTATGTTGGTAGAGTTTGAGTCCCAGGTCTGCCCCGTATTTGTCGGACAGTGCCTGGTAACGTTCTGTGGGCACCTGCCTGTATTGGGTATCTGGAGCTACCTGTTCCGGCATGGCTTCCTGTGCAGGTCTGTTAACCGGCTGTGCCACTGCTTCCCTGGCAGGTTGTGCGGCTGGCTGCGATGTGGCCGCCACCGGCTGCGCTGTTGCCACCACCGGCAGAGCCGCAGTGAGCCTGTCTGATTTCACATAGCCCTGAAGGTCGCCAAGGCGGATCAGTGTAAAGACGGTATCTGCGCTGATTGCTTCAACAACAGTCCCGTCAGGTATAATCTGGAGTACAGAAGTAAGGTCATCCTTATCTGAAAAAAGCCTCACAGCTCCTTTTGTTGCAAGTTTCTGAAGATCCTGTGCCGTCATTGTAAGACCGGCAAACATCACCAATACAAAAAGTATTACCTTTTTCATATCCCTGGAATTTACCGGTATATGCTCAAAAACCGTACCACCGTTATCTGTACCCGCTGACTCCGGACCGGAGTCCGGAGTGAGGGTCTGTGTTTATAACCCATCCTGGTCGGCAGAGCGGGACTATTTTTGATGATCAACCGCGGGCTTTAGCGTGGTGGGAGTGTCTGTAGCAGGTGGCTATTTTTTCCTGATGATCATCAGTCCGTCCCTGAGGGGCAGCACGATTTTCTCAACACGGTGATCACTGCGGACTTTTTCATTGAACATCACCACACCCTTAGTCTGGGGATCCTTCAGTGCATCCTCACCTTCTATCTTGCCTCCCCATAGCACATTGTCAGCAATGATGAATCCGCCCTTCCGCACTTTGTCAAATACGATGTCATAGTATTCGCAGTATTCCCTTTTGTCGCCGTCAATAAAGACCAGGTCAAAGGTGTAGTCCAGTGAGGGGATGACATCCTGCGCCCTGCCGGTGTGGAGTGTCACCCTGTCGGCTACTCCTGCAAGTGCGAAGTAGTGGGTGCTCATCTCGTTGAGCTCATCATTCATCTCAATAGTATGCAATTGTCCTCCGCTCTTCAGCCCGCGTGCCAGGCAGATCGCCGAGTATCCGGTATAGGTGCCAATCTCGAGGATACGGGTTGGGTGAATCATATATGAAAGCATCTCCAGGAACTTTCCCTGGATGTGGCCCGAAACCATATTCGGATTGACAACATAAAGGTGTGTCTGCCGGTAGAGTTCCTCCAGCACTTTGTCTTCGGGAGTGCTGTGCTCCCTGATGTATTTGTCAAGTTCTTTCTCCATTCTGCCTGTATATTAATGTTGAAAGTGATGATCTGTCAAAGATAGCAGTTGCCGTTTCCGTAAGTTCTTTCCCGGTAACGGCATCTATTTTACGGAATGTTTCATCCATTGGTTCAATCCGGTCAAATATGAGGAGGCTCTTGCCGAGGCTGAGCATCAGGCTCTCATGGTTCTCGTAAGCCCTTGCCAGGTAACCTTTTATCTGGCTTTTTGCCCTTGAGAGCTGAAGTGTACCCAGTGGCTGGCGCCTGAGCCTGTCGAGCTCGGAGTGGATAAGGTCTATGCTTTTTCGAAGGTTACGGCTGTCGGTGCCGAAATAGATAGTAACCAGACCGGTATCGGTGTAGGGATTATAGACCGACTCCACATTGTAGGCATATCCGCGCTTTTCGCGAAGCGAGAGATTCAGGCGGGAATTCATTCCCTGTCCGCCGAGGATATTGTTCAGCATGAAGAGTCCCATTCGCCTGCGGTCGTGGAGGTCATAGGCGATGTTGCCTATTATGCAGTGGTTCTGCCAGGTGTCAGTGTTTTTTTCGGAGCTGACAGGTTTGTACCTGTATTCGGATCTTTTTCTTCGGGTATCATTTCCGGCCGGAACATGACCGAAGTATTTTTCGAAGAGAGTGATGATCTGCTTCGGGCTGATTGCACCCACGGAACAGAATACCATCTGCGATGTTGAATAGTTACGGATAATGAACCGTCGCAATGATTCACCTGAAATGGCTCTCACTGTGGAAGGTATCCCAAGAATGCTCCTCCCAATAGGCTGGTCCGGGAAGACCATCTCCTCGAATTCGTCGAAAATATATTCAGCAGGACTGTCAAGGTATGAGTTGATCTCCTCAATGACCACCTCCTTTTCCTTATCTATTTCGGCAGAGGGGAATGTTGATGAGAAGAGCAGGTCGGCCACCAGTTCCATTGCACGTGCATAGTGTTCTTTCAGGAAGGAGGCATGTATTGCTGTTTCCTCCTTTGTCGTATAGGCATTAAGTTCACCGCCCACATCTTCCAGGCGACTGAGAATATGATAAGACTTCCTGTGGGTTGTCCCCTTGAAGAGCATATGCTCGATGAAGTGGGCAACTCCGTGTTCTTCCGGGAGTTCATCGCGTGAGCCGGCGTTGATAATGATGCCGCAGTGTGCCACTGCGCTTGCTGTGGGCATATGCACCAGCCTGATGCCGTTGGGAAGAGTGTGGATTGTGAGGTCCATTTTTTCGGAAGAATTGACAAAGATAAGAAGGAATTCATCAATCAGGACCACAGACTGGTACTTCTGTGAGCGGTGTCAATTCCTGGCTGAGTGACAAAGTGAATTGAAGGTGTTGCATGAAAAAGAAAAAGCAGTATATTTGCAGTCCGAAATGGTACCATAGCTCAGATGGTAGAGCAACGGACTGAAAATCCGTGTGTCCCCGGTTCGATTCCTGGTGGTACCACATCCTGAAAACGCAAATCCCGCAAGATCAATGATCTGCGGGATTTTTTATACGCTCAGTGCTGATCCTGTTTTTGGACAGGCTTTGCTTTCTGGATATCAGGTGAGTGTAACGGTCAGCAACTTCCCTTACACTGTCCTGCCAGGAACGACCTATCGTGGCAGCGGCATTATCCCCGGCTTTAATGAGGAGGTCTTCGTCACTGATAAGTTGGTTAATCTTGTCACCGTAAAGTATTGGGTCATTTTCACTTAGAAATCCGTTGAAACCATCCCTGATCAATGCTGATATTGTTGAACCATGGAGCAGCAGGGCCGGGGTGTGGAAGGCGGAAGCTTCAAGAATAACCAGCGGAGCATTGTCATACATCGAGGGAAAAAGGAAGAGGTCGGCTGCGGCATAATATCGTTTCAACACTTCCCTGTCATGAATTATCCCGGTGAACTTAACCTTTGATTCCAGTCCGTACTCCCTGACCAGGTTTTCAAGTTGAGCTTTTGCATAACCTTCTCCGACGAAATAAACTGTAAAATCT
>JAKAXP010000376.1 GCA_021816545.1 Bacteroidota bacterium | reverse complement strand
GATCTGTGAGCAAGCGCCACCCGCTGAAACTCGGTAATTATATGCCTGAACTCGGTGGTGTCTGATTTCAGAAACTTGCGGCGGGCGGGGACGTTGTAGAAGAGGTTCCTGACGCTGAATACCGATCCTGCGGCGCAGGAGCATGGTTCCTGCTGTGTAACCCTCGAGTTGTTTATCTCCACCAGTGTGCCGGCCTCATCCTCTTCGCGCCTTGTGCGCAACTCAGTCATTGAGACAGCTGCTATTGATGCAAGTGCCTCGCCCCGGAAGCCCTTCGTGGTGATCGTGAAGAGGTCGTCGGCAGAGGAGATCTTGGAGGTGGCATGACGCTCGAATGAGAGGCGGGCGTCGGTTTCGCTCATGCCGCAGCCGTTGTCAATCACCTGGACCAGTGTGCGTCCCGCATCGCGGATAACGACGCTTATCTCCGTTGCTCCCGCGTCAACGGCGTTCTCAGTCAGTTCCTTGACCACCGAGGCGGGGCGCTGGATGACTTCGCCGGCCGCTATCTGGTTGGCGACGGAGTCGGGCAGGAGCTTTATTATGTCACTCATCAGGGTAGTTTAGAAACGAAGGTAGATGTATACTATGAGGACGATTATGATGAGAATTACAAGGAGTCTTATAGTGTTTTGTTTCCGGACCCTGTCATGTCTCCGGGGGAAGTAGTGTTTCATGTCGCCCCTCATGATCTTTGAACGGTATGGCCGTGCAGTCTCGTTTCCGGATGTGTTTTCACCGGCGTTGTGGTTTTCATGGTCTTTCCTGTTATCACCGGTTGCATCAGGATCCAGGCCCAAAGCTCTGCGGCGCTGCTCCATCTCCTCCTTTGCCGGGTCATAGTAGCGGGGGATATAGTTGAAGCCACGCGGTTTATTCTGTTTGAAGAAACTCGGGATTGCCATAGTGTACTTTTTGCAAAAGTAGTAAGAAAACCCTTAACGGGGAAGCGGAGATTGCCTTCCTGAGGCTTTAGATTGCTCTCTTTTTATTACTTTTGGAAGGCTAAACCTGTAACCTGAACCATGAAGATACTTGTCACCCATGCGGGGATGTCAGGGCCGGCAGCCGTTGTGGCTGAGCGTATCGCCAGGGTAATGACGGGGCTGGGTGCGGATGTGACATTTTTGCCGATGGCAGGGGTGTCAACGGTAAAGGGTTTCTCGGCAGTTATTGCCGGGTGCATGGAGCAGGGTGGCAGCTGGGTTCCCGAGGCGATGGAGTTTGTCAGGCGGAACCAGGCCTTACTGAACAAGAAGCCTTTTGCCATATTCACGATAATACCATCGCTTGCTTCCGAGAGGGGTGCCGAGTCACGCATGGTCATAATGCAATACACAGCCCATGTGCGGGGCATGGTTCACACGGTGAGTGAAGGGTTCTTCAGCGGTGAAGCTGAAAGCAAAGAAAATCCACAACCCGGGGAGCGGTCAAAGTTCAAGTTAAGGTTGCTTCTCGGGCTGCTCCGCGAGTCGCAAAGCCAAAGCCAATCGGAGTCCGAGACCTGGGCTGCCGGGTTACATGAAAAGCTGGTCAAGCTTCTGGCAAAATAGGCCGCAGAACATTTACCTGCAGCCGTCAGGATGTCAGGGACTTCTTCTATGGTTGCCGGCCTGCATCAGGTTCCCGGCATTATACCCTTGAATAATATCCTGGCTTTATTTTACCCTGACGTATTTTTCGCTGGTATAATTACCTTTGTCGACCTCTCCCATTTCATTGGCCGGCCACACCTGGATAAGGGTATCGTTGGCAACGACGATTCTCATTCGGATTGTCTGTCCCACATAGTCGGGGCTTGAGTGGTATTTAATTGTTTCCTTGTACACTATGCCCTCGAGTGTATAGGAGCCACCGCCAAAGCCGTCTGATTTTACGGTATCCTGGGAAAATCCGCCAACGAACATCCAGTAGTTATTGCACCACATTTTCACCTGGCTACCCTGGTAGGTGTCGGGGAAAGTGGCGACAGTAGAGTCATTTACCACCTGTCTGGCGTATATCAGATCCCATGCGCCAATGACAGGGTTTACGGGCTCCTGTTTGCAAGCAGCAAGCATAATCAGGAGCAGTGAGCTGAGAATGGCAATCTTTTTCATAGGCAGTCATTTTAAGGTTAATCCCCAGTAACACTCTATAAATTTACGCTATTTGGAAAGCCAAGTCAAATGTCTTTTAAATTACTACCTGAAATAGAAAATGAAGGGCCATACTTATTTATTATGACCCTTTAAAGAGAAATAAGATCCTTATTCAAAACCACAAGGGGATTGGAGAGATGAGAAGCAAAATTATTGCTTGAACTAACAAGTCTTTCCTGACACTACTCCTTTTTATCAGTGCATAAAACATCAATGAAATTGCCAAAAGAATTCCGAAATAAGTTACATATTTAGCAAGCGGCATATTGGCACCATTGAGATAGCCTGCAATAAAGACAGTTGCATAAATAAATCCTACTACACCGTTCTCAAACTTACCTCCCTCATCTCTTAGTAATGGAATGAACCATCCAACCACTAAATAAAAAATTGCGCCGATGAGAAGGAGATATTTTAAGAAGGAGACTTCAGATCGGA
>JAKAXP010000375.1 GCA_021816545.1 Bacteroidota bacterium | reverse complement strand
CTCCTGAAGATGCCGGCGCCCTCGTCACTCAGCACGAACTCAAAGAACCGCAGCGCCAGCTCCCTCTGCGGCGCCCGGTCAAGAACAGTCCCCGAATAACTGATATAGTCGCCCCGCACTTCCGTGCGCACGCCCGGGGTTTCGCCGGGGATCATGTATGATACCGTCGCATAGCGGTCGGTCATGAGCGGCGACGAGAGATTGATCGCGTCAGGCAGCTCCAGGTAACTGAAACCGTGCTGAATGGCAACCGACTTGTACTGGAACATGTAGTCTATCACTCCGGATGAAACAAGCGCCACCAGGTCCACCTCCTTTGGGCGAATGTACTCAGTGTTCTTTACCAGCAGCGAATCAGCCAGTCCTGGCCTATTGTAATACTCTTCCGCCAGCTTCGCGGCGAAAACCGTGCGATACCCGCACGGATCGGCATCAGGATCAGCCCTTCCCAGGATTACATCATCCTTCAGGAGGATGTCTGCCCAGTTGTCTTCCCTGAAGATTGATGAATATTTTGACTCCGGCCTGAATGCAATTACAATCTCATTGGTTGCGAAACTTATGTTCCAGGAAGCATAATCCGGGATTAACATACTGCTGACGACAATATGATCAGCCGAAAGCATTATGTCACACGGTTTCCCCAGCTCGGTGATCTTGCGGGCGGTGTGAAGGCTTCCTGCAGCTTCGGTGAGGACCGTCACACCGGGATTATCCTTCATGAATGAATCAGCCAGCTCCTTCACCGGTACTGACAGGCTTCCGGCATGGAAGATTATGAGGTTCTTCCGGCTCTTCTCTGCCCCGCATCCGCCAAGGAGCAGCAGGGAGACCGCAAAGAGTGCAAGTGATATTCTCATTTCAGGCCGTTTATTTCATTTATACGGTTGAAAAAGACCTTGGCAATGCTCTTCATTGCAATGTCAGTCTCATGACGCAGGCTGTTGTAGGCTCTCACAAGTTGTCTTCCCTTTTCGGACAGTACGGTGCGTCCGCCTGCAGCTCCGCCCCGCCTCTTCTCAGTAAGGTCAAAGCCAAGGTGCTTCTCCACATCGTGCAGCATGCCCCATGCCTTACGGTAGCTCATCCCCAGGTTGCGGGCTGAGGCAGTCAGTGAGCCGGTCTGCTCCAGATCAAGCAGAAGGGCGAACCCTTCAGCATCAAGGACCGGCTCCTTCCCGACACTCTCAAGCCACATCTCGTACCTGAGAAAAATGTCATAGTATGGTTGCCCCTTATGTCCTGCCATGAGGTCGTTCCGTTACTTGTAAAGACACCTGTATGCAGCGGGCCGGTCAAGCTTCAGCTTAAACTTCTGCCCTGCCGGTACCACGAAAGTCTGGAACGGGGCATAGGTCTTCCATTCTGCCTCACCGGGCAGGAGGACTGTCATTGAACCTGACACCACTGTCATGTATTCCACCGTTGAGGTGCCGAATTCAAACTCCCCGGCAGCCATGACGCCTACAGTGGCCTTTCCGTCCTCATTCTCCAGTCCCATCGACTTGACGTTACCGTCGAAATACTCATTTACCTTGATCATATCACTTATTTTAGGTGTCCGGCAAATTTACATCTTTTGCATAACGCTTCCAAACCCTGCCGGGTTTGTGTCAGAAGGTCTTTTTGTCATGCGGTCGTGCGGTCGTGCGGTCTGGTGGAAAGAGGTTTCCGCGGAGATCGCAAGTGTATATTGCATCCCGTCTCTCGCCTGCAGTCTTATCCAGATTACGCAAATAACTATATTTGTTACAACTAATCAGAGATCATGAAACACAACAGAGCCCTGAGGAGGTTGCTGCAGCTGATAAATCTTGAGAGTGACCTCGACAACTACGAGAACATTCATGAGACTATTGAGAAGGAGCTTGTGTTCAAGGGCACAAACCTGTGGATACTTGTCTTTGCCATCCTGGTTGCATCGGTGGGACTTAACATGAATTCCACTGCTGTTATCATTGGTGCCATGCTCATCTCCCCGCTGATGGGACCGATCAACGGCATGGGTTACAGCATTGCCACATATGATTTGCCGCTGTTCAGAAAAGCGGTCAAGAACTTCAGTTTCGCCGTGGTGGCTGGCCTGATTGCCTCCACCGCTTATTTTGCCATAAGCCCCATCTCCACGGCGCATTCGGAACTTCTGGCCCGCACCAGCCCGACAATCTATGATGTGCTGATAGCCTTTTTCGGAGGGCTGGCAGGCATCGTGGCGATGACAAGCAAAAAGAAAGGGAACGTTATTCCCGGGGTTGCAATAGCTACGGCACTGATGCCGCCGCTATGCACCGCCGGCTACGGTCTTGCTACAGGCCATTTCACTTTCTTTTTCGGAGCTCTCTACCTCTTTACTATCAACACTGTCTTCATAGCCCTCGCAGGGCTGCTGATCTCACAGATACTCAACCTTCCGATAAGAGGAACAATCTCAGATTTACAGAAGAAAAGGATCAACCAGATGATCTCACTGGTTATGACCCTTGTGCTGATTCCAAGCATTTATTTTGGCTACGTGCTTGTCCAGAAGGAAAACTTTACCGGGAATGCTTCAAAGTTCATCGACAATGTCAGTCTGGTGGAAGG
>JAKAXP010000374.1 GCA_021816545.1 Bacteroidota bacterium | reverse complement strand
TGATGCTGCCTGGTCTGAAGGTACCTGGGCCGGAGATTTCTGGCAGTATGAGCCTGACGAGGGTGCCCCTGTAAACCAGAAGACAGAATTCAAGCTGCTGTATGATGATTACAACATCTACATTGCCATCAGGTTATATGACACTGCCCCTGACAGCATTGTGGCACGGATGACCCGGCGTGATGATATTGACGGTGACCAGGTGACTGTAGCGTTTGATTCCTATTTTGATCAGCGTACCGCCTTTGGTTTCGGTGTAAGCGCGGCCGGGGTAAAGGGCGATCTCATCTGGACAGATGACGGGATGAATGAGGATGAGACGTTTGACCCCATATGGTACGTAAAGACAGGATTGTATGAATGGGGATGGGCTGCTGAAATGCGGATCCCCCTGACACAGCTTCGCTTCTCAGACAAGGCTGAGCAGGTATGGGGCTTTGAAGTGGTAAGGAATATCTATCGCAACGCAGGGACCCACATGTGGCAGCCAATTGCTAGAAATGCATCCGGGCTTGTACACAATGCAGGTCTGCTCAAAGGTCTGAACAATATCAGGCCAAGGAAACTGTTCGACCTTACGCCCTTCGGTGTGACAAGCCTCGAGACCTACGAGGGGGAAGAGGGTAATCCCTGGCAGGATGGAAGCAACTTCAGGGCAAATGCAGGTCTTGACGCCAAGATCGGGGTCACAAACAACATGATCCTCAGCCTTTCGCTGAACCCCGACTTTGGCCAGGTGGAAGCTGACCCGTCAGAAGTTAACCTGACAGCATTTGAAACCTATTTCAGTGAGAAGAGGCCGTTCTTCATCGAGGGGCGGAACATAACCTCATACAACCTTGGTGTGGGTGACGGCGATGAGGGTAATGACAACCTGTTTTATTCAAGGCGAATCGGGAGGAGACCGTCGCTTAGTTACTCACCTTACGACAATGAATACTCGTGGACCCCTTCCTTCACCCCGATAATAGGTGCAGCAAAGCTTACCGGCAAGTCTTCCGGCGGTCTATCCGTGGGAGCGCTTGAGGCAGTGACGGCACAGGTGAACACCCGTATTTATAATGAAGTAACAGGGGAAACGACACACCTCACCGCGGAACCGCTCGCCAACTTTGCAGTCGGAAGGGTTCAGAAAGACCTGAACGGCGGAAAAACAATCATAGGAGGAATGATTACCAGCACCATACGTCAGCTCGACGAAACCACCGAAGACCGTTTTCACAAATCAGCCACTACCGGTGGGTTTGACTTTACGCAGTACTTTGGCAAGATGAACTATATCTTCCAGTTGCGCACCGTATTCAGCAATGTTACCGGAACGGAGGAGATGATTGCCCGCACCCAGCGTTCTGTCATACACAATTTCAGGCGGCCGGACTCAGATTATACAGAATATGACCCGACCCGCACATCGCTAAGCGGAACAGGAGGCAACCTGATGGCAGGCAAAATCGGCGGCAACTGGCAGTTTATTTACCTGTCAGCATGGAAATCACCGGGGCTCGAATTGAATGATGCCGGTTACATGCAGGTGGCTGACCAGTACCTTGGGGCAACAGTAGTCAACTACAACATCTATAAGCCCTTCAGCATCTTCAACAGCATGAATTTTGGCACAAACTTCATACACCTTATTGACTTCGGTGGAAACATTAATGTCATGGGTCTGTCGGGATCATGGCAGGCCCAGTATAAAAACCTGTGGCACACCTTCCTCAGCGGGCAGATCAACAGCCCGGAAAAAGACAACCTCATGCTTCGAGGTGGCCCGACGATGAAGATGCCCGGCAACATGTACATCGGGGGAGGCATCAACAGCAACTCAAGGAAAAAACTGAGCGGCGAACTGGACTTCAGGTATTTCAGGACATTCCAGGATGTGAGAGAGGCTTATGAATTAGGCGTTGAGATAGAATACCGGCCTGTCAATACACTCACATTAAGCGTGGAACCGGAGTGGAGCAGGACAGTCAACATTATGCAGTATGTTACCACCCGGTCATCAACAAGCGGATTATACACTCCGAGGTATATCTTCGGTTCCATTGATCAGAAAATCCTGAGCATGTCACTGAGAGTCGATTATAACATAACCCCGGATCTGACCATCCAGTATTGGGGACAGCCTTTCTTCGGGTCAGGCAAATACAGTGAATTCAAACGGGTAACCGATCCTGTTGCGGATCAGTTTTCTGACAGGACTGAGACCTTCAGCCCGGGCCAGATTGAATATCATCCGGGAGATAATACATTCGGTATTGATGAGAATATGGACTCATGGGTTGACTATTCCTTCGGAAATCCTGACTTCACGGTAAGTGAGTTCCTTCATAACCTTGTGGTCAGGTGGGAGTTCCTGCCAGGGTCAACCGCCTATCTTGTCTGGTCGCAGACCCGCGAATACTCTGCAGACAGCGGGATCTTCGACTTCGGCTCCCAGGCCGGGTCACTGTTTGGCAAAACGGTGCCTCACAATGTTTTCCTCCTCAAGTTTTCATACAGGTTCGGGTTATGACGGAAGGGACCTGCAGCTGGCCGTCAGGTGACCCCCTGATGATAAGTTATCATGATAACGAATGGGGAATTC
>JAKAXP010000373.1 GCA_021816545.1 Bacteroidota bacterium | reverse complement strand
TGGCAACGGGAACCTGAAGGCTACATTCAACTGTGCAACAGGAGCGGCAATTTCATCTGACTCGAAATTTGTCTTTTTTACAATAAAGGCTCCTGATGAAGAGATGAGGGCCCTCAGGCTCAAAAAGACAAAGAAGGAGGACATGCCCCTGGATAAACTGGGCATTTATAATGTTGCTGCCGGTATAACCGATACTGTCCCCAGGCTTAAATCCTACAAGGCACCTTCCAAGTGGTCGGGATGGATAGCATGGCAGACGGAGCCTCTTAAGGAGAAGCCTGCTGCACCAGCAGATACTGCGGCAAGGAACGGGGAGAAGCCCAAAAAACCGAAAAGCCAGTCGGCCGACAATGGATACACGCTGTATATCAGGAACCTGGACAGTGGAAGTACTGACAGTGTCATGTTTGTGACAGATTTCCTTTTTGCCGAGGAGGCTGCGAAACTGATGTATGCCACGACAGGTGACGGTAACGGTGCCGAGCCGGGTGTTGTGATCGTTGATCTGGGCAAGGGAGAGAGAAGCGTACTTTACACCGGGAAGGCGAAGTACCGTCAGCTGGCTATGGACAAAAAAGGAAACAGGGCGGCATTTATCCTCTCATTTGACGAAAAGGACAAGGCTGGGAATACATTCTCTCTCTGCTCATGGAACGGAAAGGGGCTTGCTGCTGTTGCTGCATCGCAGGGGACTTTAGGGCTGCCTGAAGGGTGGATCATAAACGAAAATGCCCGCCTGACATTTGCAGAGAATGCTCCGAGACTGTTCTTCGGAACTTCTCCCGCATATAAGATCAGGGACACTACCGTACTTGAGGAGGAGCGGGCAGTTGTCGATGTATGGCACTGGTCAGAAGGGATCCTTCATACCGCACAGGTAATCAGAAAACCACGTGACATGAAGAAAACCTACACTGCGGTTTACCATTCCGACATCGGGAAAGTGGTTCAGCTCGCCACGGCGGAGATGCCTGAGATAATGATACCGGAGAAGGGTGAAGGTGCGAAGGCCGTTGGCCTCTCCTCGCTACCATATGACCTGGAGTCAATGTGGAAGGGAGATGCCGCCAATGATGTATGGACAGTGGACATACTGACCGGCAAAGCTTTGAAGATCAAGGAAAATCTCAGGGCACGGATGCGGTTCTCCCCTGCAGGAAAGTTTCTCTTCTGGTACCATGAGGCAGACAGCTCATGGTATGCCCGTGACATGGAAGCAGGAACCGAGGCCAGACTGACAAATCCTTCCACACTGAGGGTGTGGGATGAACTGAATGATGTCCCTGACCTTCCGGGCTCATATCCGGCGGCGGGATGGCTTAAGGATGACAAAGCCTTCCTCGTCTCAGACAAATATGACATCTGGTCACTTGACCCGGCTGCTGCCCGGCCGCCTCAGAATATCACTGCCAATGGCAGAAAGGAGGGAATCAGGTACCGGCTTATTGACTTTGACCAGGATAATGATTATATAGATCCCTCAGTAAGGCAGTATCTTATAGGTGTTAACGAAGCCACAAGGGCTGAAGGATTTTACTCGCTTGACATGAGGAAGAAAGAGGCACCGGTCAGACTGACCGGCGGCAACTTCAGCCTGGGGACTCCTGTCAAGGGCAGGAATTCGTCCAGTGTAATATATACGAAAGAGAACTTCGGGTTATTCCCTGACTATCTTCTGTCTGATCTTTCGTTCAAAACAGAGAAGAGGCTTACGGATGCCAATCCGCAGCAGAAGGATTACCTCTGGGGTACGGCTGAGCTGGTACGCTGGACGTCACTCGACGGACTCGAACTGGAAGGGCTGCTTTACAAGCCTGAGAACTTTGACCCGAATAAGAAGTATCCGATGATTGTGAACTTCTATGAGAGGAGTTCCACCGAGCTGAACAGGCACAGGATTCCGGAGCCGGGAAGGTCAACTATTGATTATCATTACTATACAAGTCACGGATATCTTATTTTCAACCCGGATATTTCCTACATTGACGGTTACCCCGGCCAGAGCGCATACAACTGTGTCATGCCCGGAATCATGTCACTAATTGAAAAGGGTTTTGTAGATGAGAAGCACATCGGTGCCCAGGGCCACAGCTGGGGAGGATACCAGGTGGCATATCTTGCCACCAGGACAAATCTCTTTGCCGCAATTGAATCTGGTGCGCCTGTGGTCAACATGTACAGTGCCTATGGAGGCATCCGGTGGGAGTCAGGTTTCAATCGCTCCATGCAGTATGAACACCAGCAGAGCCGGATAGGGGCAACCATCTGGGAGGCGCCGCATCTCTACTGGGAGAACTCGCCGCTCTTTGCGATTGAAAAGGTTCAGACACCGATACTCATCATGGCCAATGACCAGGACGGAGCTGTTCCATGGTACCAGGGTATTGAGTTCTTTGTTGCCATGCGGCGCCTTGGCAAGCCGGCCTGGCTCCTGAACTACAACGGTGAGCCACACTGGGCGCAGAAACTGCCTAACAGGATCGACTTCCAGAAGAGGATGGCGCAGTTCTTCCACCATTATCTGAAAGGCGAACCCATGCCGGTCTGGATGAGGGATGGCATTCCTGCCACTGAAAAGGAAGATCGGA
>JAKAXP010000372.1 GCA_021816545.1 Bacteroidota bacterium | reverse complement strand
CTGACCGATCTCAATTGCAATCTCCGGAAGGGTCAGTGAAGGTAGCCGTGTGAAGAAACCTGCATCAGGATGAGGAATTTTTTCAGGCATAAAGAGGCCCATGTCCTGGGAAATGCCCTTCTCAACCGCTTCCCTGAAGCCTGCTGTTATCTTCTTATCCTTCAGATTGTAATATATCATCGCCTCCGGTATAATTCAGTTATATCAATCTTGCTCCGGCCGGGCTGACGGGAGACATATAGGCATCAAAGGCAATTCCTCCGGAGCGCATTGCTTCAGACATACCCAGTTTTACCTCTGCAGCTGACTCAGCTCCCCTGCAAAGTGCAAAAACAGAAGGCCCTGAACCGGAAATTCCTGCCCCCAGTGCACCCGATGCCAGTGCTGCCGCCCTGAGTTCATGGAAGCCACTGATGAGCCCCGCCCGTTTCGGCTCAGCAACAAAATCAGCAAGAGATCTTCCAATAAGGTCATAATCCTCGCTGTAGAGCCCGGCCACGAGTCCGGCGAGGTTGCCCCATTGCTTCACGGCTGTGTCAAGCGGTATATGCTTGTCAAGTATGCCTCTTGCCACCGAGGTTTTAATTTCAGTATCAGGGTGTATTACCACGCACCAGAGTTCATCCGGAACATGGAGCTGTACTATATCGAGAGGTTCATAACTCCTCACAAGCGTAATTCCTCCGAGGAGCGCAGGAGCAACATTGTCGGCATGAGCTGCGCCTGAAGCAAGCCTCTCCCCTTCCATGGCGAAAAGGATCATTTCATGAGGTGTAAAGATCCCCTCAAGCAGCTCATTTGCAGCAAATGCCGCAGCAGCAGCGCTGGCACCGCTGGAGCCGATACCGCTTCCCGGCCGTATCCCCTTCTCAAGCACCACCCTGAAACCGGTACCGTTGTCCGCACGTTCAGCAATGGCCCTCAGAACCGCACCCACCACATTCTTCCGCGGATCGCGGCTGAGTGTACTGCATCCCCTTATCTCCGCGATCTCAACAGTCCCGCTGCCTGTCAGCTCAAGCTCCAGAATATCATAAGGCTCTCCCAGTGCAAGCCCTATCACGTCAAAGCCGCAGCTCAGGTTCGAGACCGTTGCCGGCGCCATCACCCTTACGTTCTTTTGATCCATGCCGTTTTGAAATTACCGAAGTAAATATGCAAATATACCTGCCGCAGTTTAATAAAGGCACAATAATCATACTTTTGGGATGTTATGAGGATATAACCATGAAACTGCCACTGCAGGCCATATTATTCCTTCTGCTGGCTGCACCTTTAGCCGGGCAGGTACTTACCGACAGCAACCTGCCGATAGTGATCATTACAACTGACGGCGGTGCCGCGATCGTGGATGATCCCAAGGTAAAAGCCACCATGAAGATCATTGACCGCGGCCCTGGACAACGGAACTACGTGGCTGACCAGAGCAACCCTCTTTACCTGAACTATAGCGGCAGGATCGGGATTGAACTGAGAGGCTCCTCCTCTCAGGAATCTCCAAAAAAGAATTATGGCCTCACTACCCGGATGGCCGACGATGTCACAAACAATAACGTAAGCCTGCTCGGAATGCCCGAGGAAAATGACTGGATCCTCGGGGGCATGGTGTTTGATACCTCCTTCGTGAGAGATTATTTCAGCCAGCACCTTTCGCGGGAGATGGGCAACTACGCCTCAAGGGCAACCTACTGCGAGGTAATCATAAACAATAACTACAAGGGGCTGTATATGCTCCAGGAAAAACTCAAGGCCGATGACAACAGGATCGATGTGCTGAAGATCGGGATTACTGACAATACCCTGCCTGCCCTTTCCGGCGGATATATTTCTAAAGCTGACAAGACCACAGGGGGCGATCCCATTGCCTGGAGGATGTATTCCTTTCAGAATTCACCTGTTGATTATATCCATGAACTTCCGAAGCCTGAGGAGGCAACTTCGGCACAGACGGCCTATATAAGCAATGAGTTCTTCAAGCTTGAATCTGCGGCGCGGAACAATGATATTTCGGTAGTTAACGGCTACCCGTCCCTGATAGACATCCCGTCATTCATTGACTATATGATAGTAAATGAATTTGCCTCAAATCCAGATGCCTACCAGTACAGCACATACTTCCACAAGGACCGGAACGGGAAACTCCGTGCAGGTCCGGTCTGGGACCTGGACCTCTCTTTTGGCAATGACCTTTTCCAGTGGTATCTCGACAGGAGCAAGACAAACCTGTGGTACTTTGAAGACTACTACTACAACAACGGTTCGCGCTTCTGGCGCGATTTGTTCTACAACAACACCTTCAAGTGTTATCTCTCAAAAAGATGGCATGATCTGACAGAGCCAGGAATGCCACTGAACAAGGTCGTCAGGGAGGCCTTTATCGATGAGACCGTGGCTGTTATTTCCGAAGCGGTTGTCCGTGACTGCCAGAGATGGGGTAAAGTATCAAACCATGCAGGCAGGATAGCTGCCATTAAAACGTTCATGCAGACCAGGGAACAATGGATCTCCTCAAATATTGGTGGCTACAGCGCCTGTGCAAATGTCTCCGTTCCTCTTCTCACGATAACCAAAATAATGTATCACCCGGAA